>CAIQAL010000027.1 GCA_903869825.1 uncultured bacterium | reverse complement strand
TTGGAATAATGAGCATTTTATTAAAGACTTTATTCCTGTATATAAAAAGGCCGTTTCCTCGTATGAAAAGATATCAAATTCTTTGTCTGTTAAGCTTCATAAAACATCGGACCATATCAATTTTTTAAATAAAATAATAGATGACTCTGATAAGAATATCATAAACTTAAATAAGTTTGCAGAGATAACACTCTCAAAATCAAAACTAGCTGCGAATAGAGAGATTGCTACAAATCATAAGCTTGAGCACCTTTCTTTAGAAAGTGAAAAACCAGTATTTGAAATGAAGAATAATTTAGGGGGTAGTTATTTTCTTACATCTGATGAATTAGTTATTAAGGGTAAAAAAATTACAATTACAGAAGCTAAAAATAGTACAAATGGTAAATTACCAGGAATAGCAGATGTGAAAGACGGACTATTTAAAATACTTTTATTTTCTCAAATTAAGTATATTAAAATAGATAATATTGATTATTCATATAAAGTTGGATTAAAATTATCGGGTAATCTTTCCTCGAGCCTTACTCTTCCTAATAAAGTCTCTAAAATTAAAGCTTTTTTTGATTTGGAAAATTTATCTGACTCAGAAAAAAAATTGCTAATACTTCTCAATGAAGAGGCGGTTGAGAATGACTATAATATAAATATAATTCCCAATAAATAAAATATGTTTACTACTCCATTAAGATACCCTGGCGGAAAAGCTAAGGCATTAAAAAAGATATTACCGTTAGTGCCTAATTTTGAAGAATTTAGGGAGCCATTTTTGGGTGGCGGCTCTGTTTTTATTGCATTAAAACAGACATATCCAAATAAGAAATTTTGGATTAATGACCTCAATAATGACTTGTATAGTTTTTGGGTTGAATTAAGAGATAATTCAAAAAAACTTATAAAGGAAATACAAAAGATAAAAGACAATGAAAAAGACGGCAGACTTTTACATAAGAATTTTGTTAAAAATATCCCTAAAAATCTTTTAGATAAAGCTACTAGATTTTTTGTTTTAAATAGAATTACCTTTTCGGGAACGATAGACTCAGGTGGTTATTCTCAAGGGGCTTTCGAGGCTAGGTTTACACAATCATCAATAGAAAGGTTAAAGCCATTCAGCGAGATACTAAGTAATACAAAAATAACTGACTTTGATTACGAAAAACTAATTAAAAAAGAAGGGAAAAATGTTTTTATTTTTTTGGACCCACCGTATCTTTCTGCAACTGAGTCTAAACTTTATGGGAAAAAGGGTGACTTACATAAAGGATTTGACCATTATAGATTTGCTGAAATAATGAAAAAGTCTAAACATAAATGGATGATAACGTATGATGACTGTCCAGAAGTTAGAAAATTATTCTCTTTCGCTAATATAATTAGTTGGGAATTTCAATATGGTATGAATAATTATAAACAAAAAACAGCAGCAAAAGGGAAAGAGCTCATAATTACTAATTACAAAATTCCATCAAATTAATACTAAACAGGTTTCAATTCTCCATCGCTCGGAGTCTTCAAATCAAAATATTGGTAGTCTTCATCATGCGGTATCCATTTATAATTTACTCTCTTAAACCTTAGCTCTTTAAGCATTTCTTCAATGTTGTTTTCAATAGAAGCAATGCCTTTATTTGAGGCAAAGATGCCCCCTACAAGCGTCAAAGTAGTACTTGATGAGCCTGACGCTGTCACGTCAATATCTTGCTCCCACAGCAAGTCATGAGCGTATTTGGCATAAGCCTGTCTCATCTTTGGGTATTCTTTTACCTGTTTTGCAACTAACTTTTTTCTAAGTTCTGAGGCTAGTTTTTTATCTTCGTCAGAAGAACTTTTTTCTCCTTTTATCACGTCATCGGCATAACTAGAAAATATAACTGAGGCAACTTGTAGTTTGGTTGTATCAGAATAATCTTCTACTTTATTGCTAGTCCAATACGGGTCAATATTTGCTTTTTTTAATATTTCGGTAATTGTTGGCATTGAGACAGGCTTTGATGGTGCTACGACTGGTGGCGGTGTTTGTTTCTTATCTGTTGGGCTTACTATTCCTGAAATCATTCCAAACACCATCGGAGCTCCAAACAATAAAATCACGATTGACCAAATTGGGTGTTTCTTACACCAGCCCCACCACTTAAGATATTTGGGTAATTCCTCATCTGTCTCAGTTTTGTTTTCACTGTTCGTAATTTCTTCTTTTTTCAAACCTTCTTCCTTTGTAGTACTCTCCGCCATGATTGTTTTTGCTCTTGGGGAGTCAATCGGTATGAGAGACTTGTTATGACACTTGGGGCATACCTTGTGCCTTGAAGACGAACGCCACACTGAATAAATTAAGCCAGGAATAATAAAGAAAAGCCAAAGAAGAACTTCAACACACCCGCTTCCTTCGATTGCACTTTTAGGTTCTCCAACGTATCCACATACCGTACAAACTAATTGTTTTGATGCCATAAATTAAATATGGTTTTTGTGTTTATTTATAAAACTAGTACCTGAGACACAAAAATCCCACCACTAGTGCTTTGACCCGAAGGTCTGCAACAGTTTCCCGTTGCAACGTCGTAAACGTACGCCCTAATGATGGGGTTTTTGTTTACGACGTTTTGCAACCATATCTCTCGAATAAAATCCGAAAGGGTTAGGTTTATTTATTTAATTGTATGTACAGTATATATTTTTTTTTATTTAAAATCTAGATACTTTGTATCCGATACAAAATCTCGTTTGGCAAAATCACTATGTTTTATGGTCCATGGTATAATTTATTTATGATAATAATTACAGAGTTAATGATAGATTTTGCATACTCTATTTTAGATAAATGATTATTGAACTACTAAAAAAAGATATTACTCACACAAAACATCTTTTGGAAAGAGTAAAAAATTTACGTGGAGAGATGATGGATTTTATTGATACTAGCATTATTTTTGAAGATGAACTTACGACTACTCGCAACAAGTACAATATATGCGGACTAAATCCAGATGAAGATTTTTTTGATGAAGAAGCATATTTTAACTCGCTTTTTTTATTTGACTTATTCACTAAAAACAACAAGGGTATTAGCACATTAACTTTAAAAGATATTGAAATATCTCTAGAGGATAATTTGAAAAATGAAAATAAGATTAGAAAACTCTTTCTAGAAAATGTTTTTGGGACAATGGAAAAGTTCAATGTCAGTTTTTCATTTCGAGATTATGTAATATATAGATTACTTTACAAGAGTAAACCAACATGGAACGTAACATATTCACTAGATGATATTCTTATCTTGATAAAATATCCTAAATTTATTAAAAATATGACGTTGACTGCTGGTGAAAAGAAACTATTGCTTGAATATTTTACAAGCGATACTGATTTACTTTCAAAAAAGTACAGCAAAAAGATGTTATCCAAAAGAATGGATAAAATCAAGAAAGATATAAAAAGTTCACCAGACAGACCTCATACATCTAAACTTTATAAAAATATGCCGTACATTTCCAAGCAGGGTCAATATGCAAAATACATAGAAGACGGAAAAGAAATTAAAGAGAAAATTACTTTTAAACAGCTAGTAGCTGATATGTATCCAGATGAAGACGACAAGGTAAAATTAAAAAAACATGAAAATAAATTAAAAAAACAAAAACAAAGAAAAAAAGAACGAGAGAGAAAAATTTTTTTAAGCAAAAAAAGACCTTAATTTACAAAGGTCTTTTTCTTTTTGAAAAATTCAAAAATGTCACTTTTTGTTTATGTCTAACTGGTACGATATTTTTTATAGACATAAATTATGATTGATTTATCTGAATATAAAAAAATATTGGGAAACTTAGCTCACGAATTATCTGAAGAAGAAATTTTAAAACTACGTGACCAGCAAGACCAAGAAGCTGAGATATTTTTTAATATGTGGCTAGATAACATTAAGGAAAAAAAGAGTTATAATTAAAATTATGGAAAATATTGTTCAAAAACATTGTCTTATATATCTTCGTGTGAGTTCTGCAAAACAAGCACAACAAGGAGAGAGCATTGAGGACCAAAAAAATATTTGTGAAATTGTGGCAAAAAGATATAACCTTAATGTATTGGACGTTTTTCCCGAACAATTTTCTGGTAGAAAAAACGAAAGACCTGTTATTGAAGATATTGTTTCCTATATTAAAAGTCATCCAAATAAAGTTAAATTTCTTATCTTTCGTGCTATTGACCGTTTTACGAGAAATGGAACACTTGGCTACGAAAGTTTAAAACAAAGATTAGCCCAATATGGTGTGAGCTTAATTGATGCGAATGGAGTGATACAACCCTCAAAGAATACCCTTGAGCATCTTGGTGTTGAGTACGATTGGAGTATCACACGCCCTAGTGAAATAACAGAGCTCGTTATGGCTCAACAAGGCAAGAGTGAGGTTAACACAATTCTTACTAGAATGATTGGTGCTGAAATAAACTTAGTGAGAGAGGGTTATAAAGTTAGACAGGCAGATGATGGTTATATAAACGAAAAAGTTTTTGTAGAAGGCAAGAAAAAAGTAATTCAAAAACCAGACCCCATCAGAGCAAAGTTCTTTATCAAAATGTTTGATATGAGTATAACTAACACAGACCAAGAAGTTGTTGACCATATAAATGCTATGGGTTATCGCTCAAAAGAGCAAAAAATGTGGTCCAAATCAAAAACTAAAATTATTGGCACAAAAGGGGGTGTGCGACTTACGGTTAAACGATTACAAGAGTACAGGAAAAGAACTATTTATTGCGGGGTAAACAATGAAAAATGGCTTAAAACGCCTATTAGGACCCAATACAAAGGACTTATAAGCATTGATACATTTAATAAGGCAAATAAAGGCAAGGTATATGTTGAAGAAAAGAAGGACGGCACAATTCAAATTCACAAAGATTATAATCCTCATCTATTGAAACGAATGAAGGATAATCCCTTGTTTCCACACAAAGAAGTTGTTTTGTGTCCTGTTTGTGTAATTCCAAAACCATTTCTCGGTAGTTCACCTAAGGGAAAATCAGGGCAAACCTTTCCTACTTATCATTGTGCAAGAAATCATAAATACTATGGAGTCAGTAAAGTAGAATTTGAGAAACAACTTACAAACTTAGTAGCTAAATTAAAATATAAAGACAAGCATTTTTTTAAAGCGTTTGAAGCTACCTTAATAAATAAATTCAGAGAAAAAGAAAAAGAACTTGGTGAGTTTTCTTCACAGGTTGGTACTACTGTCATAGAGCTTGAAGCGGAGAAGAAACAAAACATAGAAGCTTTTACTTCAACAAAAAATGAAATCATACGGACCGAACTTGAAAAGAAAATTAACGACTTACATTTACAGATTGTTAATATTAGAAAACAACGAAATGGCATAGAAGTTCAAGAAGACGATATTAATGCTTTTGTGAGATATGTAAAAAATTTAATGGAACACCCAGTAGAAAGGCTTGTAAAACAAAAGAATTTGAGTGCTTTAAGAGGTTTGTTTAGCCTTGTGTTTGAGGAATTACCCACATATGAAGAAATACTTAATGGAACACCAAAA
Organism: uncultured bacterium; assembly: GCA_903869825.1. GTDB lineage: Bacteria > Patescibacteriota > Minisyncoccia > Phycocordibacterales > UBA9973 > UBA9973. The sequence continues at coordinate 28,487 of CAIQAL010000027.1, read as the reverse complement.
TTATCTTTACCGTATAAGCTATCTGACGAATTTAAGAGAACAAAATCTCTAAGTGTGACCCTACCGGGAATCGAACCCGAATTTTATCCTTGAGAAGGATACGTCCTAACCGTTAGACGATAGGGCCATATGGCCAATAGAAAAAATATAACATTATTATTATTAAAATCAAAAAAATAAGCGTGTTCTCCTTTGAAGGTGAACACGCTAAGTGGTGCTAGTTATTTTGAAACTAGCCCACCGTTGGGTTTTCGTATTCCAAGAGCCACTGGGCTTTGGAAGGCAGAATTATCTCGTCGATGCAGAAATTCTTTTTTATCGATCCTACAATGTAAGATCCAGTTTGAGATACTTTTTTTCTCATTAAGAGCTCCCCGAGTGGTGAGTTTGCACTCACAGTCAAATGACCTGGAGGGAGGGAACGCTTACAGACACATACACCATCCAAAACAATGAAGAAACTTTCACCGTTAATTTTGATTCGAGCGCCATTGCCTGGCAATATTTGCTCGTTTTGTTCAACAACTTTTACAACAGGAAGTTTTAAACTTTCTTTTAATTGATTAATTCGTTGTTGAACCACTTTTGTTCTTTCAAAGTGAGTCATTTCCTGGTTTTTAACTTCTTTGGCAGAATCTTCGCGAGAAGTAAGTTGTTGATGTTCTTTTGTTAGAGAATAAAATTCTCTCTTAATAATTTTTTGACTGCTAGGAGTCAAAAATTCAATTGGAAATTGTGGCATTGTGGTTGCTTTAGTTGGTTAGTTATCAGTGAACTTGTAATCTATAAAGATTATATATAAAAAAAGAAAGTTTGTCAATCTTCGATTTTTGGTTTTTCTATTTCTAGTTGCGAAAGTTCGGGGCTTGTTCCGGCAATGCGCAAAACATCTTTATCAATCTTACGAAGTTCTTTATTGGAAGTGTTGTAGTGGTTTACCACGGTGCCAAGGGCATTGCCGAGCTTGGTGTGGTACTCATCATAAGATTTCAGATGCTTCCCAAGATCGCCGACTTTCTTGATGATTTCTTTGGCAGACTCTTCTATCTGCATTGCTTTTAATCCCTGAAGGACAGTTTGCAAATATGCGAGAAAAGAAGTAGGGGAGACGATAATGACTTTGTATTTGCCGGAAGCGCGTTGAATTAAATTCTCGGCACTTTCGTCTTGAGAGCCAACTTTGTTTATAAGAAGGTCGTAGTAGATTGCTTCATGGGGAATAAACATAAATGCAAAATCAGTAGTATTTTGGTCTGGTTGAATATATTTGGCAGTTTCGGTAATGCGGTTTTTTAAATCATTTACAAAAATAGTTTCCAATTTTTTCTTTTCGGCCGAGTTTCGCTCTTCAGTCATTCGATTGTAATTCTCCAGTGAGAACTTCGAGTCAATAGGAATAATTTTATCTTTTACAAAAACTACCGCGTCTACAATGTTGCCATCGGGGAAGGTGTATTGCATTTGATAAGAACCTGGGGGAAGAACATTTTTTAATACCGTTTCCAGATAATATTCACCAAGAATGCCACGCTGTTTTGGATTTTTTAAAATATCTTGCAAGCTTTGCAATTGATCCGCAAAAGAAATGACTTGCTTATTTGTCTCATCGAGGCGAGTCAATTTTTCTGTCACATCGCGGATTATTTTATTCGATTCAGAGGAGTGGAATTGCAGACTCTCATTCATTTGTTTGTGAGATTCCCCGATTTTATTATCGACGGTTCTTGAAAGTTCATTAAGTTGAGTCAGAATAAGTTGTAATCCTGTGTCACTTTTTTCACCGGCCTCTTTCCTTTTACTAAATAAAAAATAACCGATAATGCCTCCCAGTAAAACTGCTATCACAATCCACAAAATATTTTGCATGATTATATTTTAACATATAAAGCAACTTTTTTTACCAAATAACGTCCCATTGCATCGAATTAATGAGATTTTTATTTTTCGAGGTAATGCTTTAAGGTATATATCCAATCTTCGTCTTCCGGGTTTTCTCGTTCTTTTGTTTCGAGAAACCATTTTAAATAACCTGGATCAATTTTTGCCACATCAGCCACTGTTTTGCCAATATGTTTACCAAAAGAAAACGAATGCATAAGAGAAGGTTTTGACGATATTTCCATCATCATTTCTAGTGTTTCTTCATCATTTATATTATTTTCTTTTTTTATTTTCTCAAAAAGTCTTTCAAATAATTTCTCTAATACGAATACATCTCCCAAGGCATCATGAGCCGTGGCCTCTATTTCAATATTTAGGAAATAACGCAAGAATTGTAATTTATGTTGGGGAATTTTATTTTCTTTGTCGAGCGCTCGAGCCACTCGCAAAGTGCAAATGTGATTTTTGGGAAAAATTCCTTCTTTTTCGATGATAGCGAGGTCAAATTTGGCATTGTGGGCGACAACTATACTATTTTCGTCTTCAAATAAATTCTTTATTTTTTCAAAATCATCACTTTCTCTAAAAGAAGTTTTATCCTCAACCATTTTGTTGGTAATATGGTGGATTGCAGAAGCTTCCGTTGGGATTTTTATTTCTGGTTTGTATAATTTACAAAATTTTTCGTTCTCTAATTTATAAGCAAATTGGCACAAAAAATCGGTACTATTTACGCCAGTGGTCTCCGTGTCAAAAAATATTATATTTTTCATTTCCATATTTTACCATATTTTGTTATAATCTAGTCTATGTTACACGAAGAAATCAAAAATAAAATAAAAGAAGCAATGATGGCAAAAGATTCATTAAAACTTGAAACTTACCGTGGAATGGTTTCGGCTTTTACGAACGAACTTGTGTCCAGAGGCAAAAAGCCGAGCGAAATGCTTTCCGATGACGAAGCTCTCGCTGTTGTAACCCGCCTTTCCAAACAGCGAAAAGATTCAATTGAACAATTCAGAAAGGGGAATAGGGAAGATTTGGTAGCAAAAGAAGAAGCAGAACTTGCGATTTTGGAAAAATATTTGCCAAGCCTGATGGATAAAAGTGAAATTGTAAAAATTGTTTTAGCCAAAAAAACAGAACTCGGTATCACAGATCCGAAAGAAAAAGGGAAGTTGATGTCGCAAGTTATGAAGGACTTAAAAGGAAAGGCTGAAGGAATGGTAGTAAAAGAAGCAGTAGATGCTTCATTCTAATATATGCATACTGTAAAGCTTTTAATTAAGTTAGTAGAAAATTATCAAATATTAGTGTACTTTATCATTTTGATTGGACTGATATTTGAGGGAGAAGTGATTTTGATTTCAAGTGGAATTTTGTTGCACTTGGGTGCGCTTCAAATCGGTCCAGTGATATTGGCTATTGTACTTGGGTTAATTGGCAAAACACTGCTTGGTTATCAAATAGGAATTTTTATTTATAAGGAATGGAATAATAATAAATTTGTAAAATATGTTGAAAAGAGAGTTTCCAATGTAATGCCGCATTTCAAGCAAAAACCCTTTTGGTCAATTTTTGCTTCAAAATTCATTTTTGGAGTGAACAATATGGTTATTATTTTTGCTGGGTATGAAAAAATTGATTACAAAACTTATCTAAAAGCAGAAGGTAGTTCTACTTTAGTATGGGCGCCACTTGTTACCTTGCTCGGATTTTTCTTTAGTTATACCGCAATTCACGTAAGTAGAGAAATCTGGAAATTTACTTTTGTAATATTAGTGTTAATAATCGCGTTTTTCCTTTTTGATAAATTAGTCGGTTGGATTTATGAGATATTCGAGGAATTTTATGACACAAAATAATAAAAAATTAGTAACTCATAGTGGCTCTTTTCACACGGATGATATTTTTGCTTGTGCTACTTTGTCCTTGTTTCTTGAGAAAAAAAGTGAACAATTTGAAATAATTCGCACTCGAGATGAAGGAATAATTACATCAGCTGATTATGTTTTTGACGTGGGAGGAATATATGATCCCGAAAAAAATAGATTTGATCATCATCAAAAAGGTGGTGCCGGCAAACATGACGACGGTATTGAGTATTCTTCCTTTGGGCTAGTTTGGGATAAATTTGGAGAGGCACTTTCTGATTCAAAAGAGACTAAAGATATTATTGAAAGAAGACTGGTAGAACCGATAGATGCTTTTGATAACGGAATGAATCTAGTTGAACTAAAGCACAAAGTGGTGCCTTATTTGATTCAGCATATGTTTCTTTCGATGCATCTGACATGGCGAGAAGATGGTTCAAAGATTGATGAAATGTTCTTGAAAGGAGTTGAAATTGCCAAAGAAATCTTGAAACGTGAGATAATCCAAACCAGAGATATGCTTTTAGCAAAAGACACTTTAGTAAAAATTTATGAAAGCACGGAGGATAAAAGAATTATTGTTCTCGACAAAAAATACCCATATGAGGAAATTTTGAATAATTTTTCCGAACCTTTGTATGTAGTCTTTCAAAGACAAGATGAAAATAAATTTTGGGAAGTTGAGGCGGTTAGAGACAATTTTAAATCTTTTATAAATAGAAAAAATTTCCCTCAAGCGTGGGCTGGGAAACGAGATGAAGAGATAGTCCAAATAACAGGAGTTTCGGATGCTATTTTTTGTCACCGAGGACTCTTCATGGCGATAGCCCGAACAAGGGAAGGAGCGATAAAATTAGCAGAATTAGCATTGTTAGGGTAAGGTTACTTTATAAATATATGGCATTCATAGATGAAATAAAAATATTCGCAAAAGCAGGACGCGGTGGAGACGGGGTTGTTCGTTGGCGGAAGGAGAAATTCGTACCGAAAGGGGGACCATCCGGTGGGGATGGTGGCCGAGGAGGAGATTTTTTCGCTTTGGCTGTCAGAGATATCCATATTCTTTCGAAATATAAAGCAAAAAAAAGCTTTGAAGCTGTGAAAGGCGAAGATGGTGGAAAGAAAAGTCTTCACGGAAAAAACGGAGAGGATTATGTTTTGGAATTACCAATTGGCTCAATCATTACAAATTTGGGGACCGAAGAGAGTTGGCAATTAACCGAAGAAGACCAAAAGGTATTGTTGCTCCGTGGTGGCTATGGTGGTTTTGGAAATGAGCATTTTAAAAGTTCCATAAATGTAGCTCCTCAAGAATTTCGCCCGGGACAAGACGGGGAGTTCGGAGATTTTAAAATTGAACTTGAACTTTTTGCCGATATGGGGCTCATCGGGTTACCAAATGCTGGAAAATCGTCACTTTTGAATGCGCTTACAAACGCTGAAGCGAAAGTAGCGGATTATGCTTTTACTACTCTTGACCCAAACTTGGGAGATTTTTATGGTTACATTATTGCCGATATTCCAGGCCTTATTGAAGGCGCTTCAGAAGGCAAAGGACTTGGAGTAAAATTTCTGCGACATATCAAAAGAACTAAAATGTTGGCGCATCTTGTGTCTTTTGAAAATAATAATATGTTGAAAACGTACAAAGAAATCAGAAAGGAACTTGAAAAATATGACAAGAATTTAAAACTGGGAGAAGATGGCCTGGCTTCCAAAGAAGAAATAATAATTCTGACAAAAACGGATGTAATAGAGGATCCAAAATTTATTGTAAAAAAAATTAAAGAATTCGAAAAGCTTGGGAAAAAAGTTTACACTTTGTCGCTTTATGATGATAAATCGGTGAAAAAATTCAGAGATGTATTAGTTAAAATTTTTAAGTCTCGACCGTAGGCTATGGCCGTGGGGAATAATATACTATAATAGTGTATGGTTAAAAAGTATTATCCAACAATTGGATTAGAAATACATGCTGAGTTAAAGACACTAACGAAAATGTTTTGTGCTTGTCTTAATGATCCTGACGAAGAAAAACCGAACATAAATATTTGCCCAGTATGTATGGCTCACCCCGGAGCATTGCCGGTGCCAAACAAAAAGGCAATCGAAAATGTAATTAAGGTGGGGTTATCAATCGGCGAAAACAATATTGCTGATTTCACCGAATTTGACCGTAAAAATTATTTTTATCCGGATATCCCGAAAGGATATCAAATTTCTCAGTATAAATTTCCAATTGTCTCTGGGGGACATTTAGCGGACTTTGATGTTACTCGGGTGCATTTGGAAGAGGACACAGCGAATAATAAGCACGACAGAGGTGATTTCTCTTTAATTGATTTTAATCGCGCAGGAGTGCCATTAATGGAGCTTGTGACTGAACCAAAGACCTTTGATGGTGCGGACGAAGAAGCAGCCAAGAGCGCTTCCAACTTTGCCAAAGAACTACAACTTATTTTGTGGTATTTGGGAGTATCCGATGCAAACATGGAAAAAGGGGAAATGCGGGTAGAAGCAAATATTTCGGTTTCGTCAGATCCAAAAATATTAGGCACAAAAGTTGAAGTAAAAAATTTAAATTCTTTTAAGAGCGTGGAACGAGCAATAAAATTTGAACTTGACCGGATGGTAAAACTTCACGAAGAAGGGAAAGAAAATGATATTGTGCAGGAAACGCGTGGTTGGGATGATGGAAAGCAAAAAACATTTTCCCAGCGAAAGAAGGAATCAAGTCACGATTATCGATATTTTCCGGATCCCGATTTACCAAAAATGAAATTACATGAAGTTTTTGATTTGGCAGAAATGAAAAAAGTCTTACCGGAACTTCCTATGGCCAAACGTGCTAGATATAAAAAAGATTTTGGGATAAAAGATGAGGATATAGAGATGTATATTAATGATTATATTTTGGGCTTATTTTTTGAAAATGTTTGTAAAAATTTTGAGTTTAACAAAGAAAAAGTTAAGATTGCGTCTAACTACTTAACGTCTGATTTACAGGGGTTAAAAAACAAAGATAAATTTAAATCTGGTTCGACTTGGAATTTTACCGAGTTGGTTAATATGATATATGAGAATAAGATTTCTTCCCGAGTCGCTAAAGATATTTTGGCAATGATAGTGATTGCAGATGAATCGCCGCTTAAAATTGCAATTGAAAAAGATTTGCTTCAAAAAAATGATGAAGGAGCGCTAAAAGAAATTGCAAAAAAAATAATTAATGAGAATCCGAAAGTAGTTGCCGATTACAAAGGAGGAAAAGAAGTAGCTTTGATGTCTTTGGTAGGGACTATGATGAAGGAGACGAAAGGTTCCGCGAACCCACAAATAGCTAAACAAATATTAAAGAATTTGTTATCATAAATAAATGAAAACATTACGTCAATATATCAAAGAAGCGGATGAAAAAGGAGTTGCAATAGGCCATTTTAACATTTCAAATTTAGAAGCTTTGCACGGAATTTATAATGCCGCTAGAAAATTAAATTTGCCGATAATTATTGGCGTTTCAGAAGGGGAAGAAGAATTTGTCGGAAGAGAAGAAGTAGTGGCTCTTGTTCGGGCCATCAGAAATCGAGACAACTATCCGATATTTTTAAATGCCGATCACCATTATTTTTTTGAATCAGTAAAAGCCGCACTTGACGCTGGGTATGACGCTGCAATTATCGATGCGGTAATGTTGCCCTTAGAAGAAAATATTGCCCTTACAAAAAAATGTGTGGACTATGCTCGTGAACTTTCAAAAAAAGAGAATCGGGATATTTTAATTGAAGCTGAGATAGGATTTATTGGGACTTCGTCTAAAATTTTGGATAAAATGCCTGAAGGAGTTAGTGAAGCGACTATGACCTCGACAGAAGACGCAAAACATTTTGTGGAAGCGACGGGAATCGATTTGCTTGCTCCTTCCGTTGGGAATGTTCACGGTATGGTAAAAGGAGGAAACCCAAGACTTCATCCGGAGCGAGTAAAAGCAATCAGAGAAGCTGTTGGAATCCCCTTGGTCTTGCATGGTGGCTCGGGCTCGATGAATGAGGATTTTGTTGCGTGTATTAAAGCAGGAATCGATATTGTTCACATTAATACTGAAATTAGGGTGGCTTATAGAGATGCGGTCAAAAAAGCTTTAATAGAAAATCCGGACGAAGTAGCTCCATATAAAATCTTAAAGCCAGCTATTCTTGCAATAGAGACCGTAGTAGAAGCGCGCTTGAAACTTTTCAATAATATTAAATAATTTTTACAGAAAAAGCCTCTTTTGACAAAGTAGCTATATTTTGTTAATACTAAATTAGAGTGCCTAGTACCTTGTTAAACAAGGTTATTTTTGATAAAAAATTTATTACAATCAATTTTCATAATTTTTTTCATTTTTAAACCTTAATTAAATTGTTATGAGTAGACTTAAAAAAACGTTACTGTCAATCGTAGCTTTAATGCTCTTGTCAGCAACACTTCACGCAAGTGAAGCAAATCTGGTAATCCCGAAAGGGGTGAGAGGTGAATCAAGCCTATATTGGGGCTTCCTCATCATCTTTCTGGGATTTTTGTTTGGATGGTTTCAACAAAAGAAGTTACGAAAAATTCGTGCGCATGCATCTATGTTGGATGTGGCTCAGGTCATTTTTGAAACAGCAAAAACCTACCTAATCCAACAAGGAAAATTTCTGCTGATTCTGTTCGCCTTTATCGGCACGGCTGTTGCCATCTATTTTGGTTGGCTTTCCGATGCTAGTTTTGGCATCGGTGGTGTGCTAATGATCCTTGGTTGGACTGTGATCGGAATTTTAGGATCCTACAGTGTGGCTTGGTTCGGTATCCGAATGAACACACTAGCCAATTCAAGAATGGCATTTGCCTCCTTAGAGAGGAAACCAATTAAGTTACTGAACATCCCTCTCAATGCTGGAATGAGCATCGGAGTAGTTCTTATATCATTGGAGCTATTTATGATGCTTATTATCTTAATGTTTGTACCTGGGGAATATGCCGGAGCGAGCTTTATCGGATTTGCTATCGGTGAATCCCTTGGTGCTTCAGCCCTCCGAATTGCCGGTGGGATTTTCACAAAGATCGCCGACATTGGGTCAGACTTGATGAAAGTAATCTTTAAGATTGGGGAAGATGACCCCAGAAATCCCGGAACTATTGCGGACTGTGTAGGTGACAACGCTGGAGACAGTATAGGCCCGACTGCCGATGGCTTTGAAACGTATGGAGTGACAGGTGTCGCTCTGATAACTTTCATAGTTTTGGCAGTTTTCAATCCGCAAATCCAAGTGCAATTACTAAAATGGATTTTCATCATGAGAATATTCATGATTGTTACATCCATTATTGCTTTCTATCTTAACGGAATGATTAGCAAAGCCAAGTATAGTCACGCAGACGACTTGGATTTCGAGAAACCACTTACGTCCTTGATTTGGATAACTTCAATGTTATCTATTTTTGTAACGTTTGTGATTAGTTACTTCACTATCCGTAACCTGCCGAACAATCTTTGGATTGTTTTGTCGATTATTATTAGTGCCGGAACCCTCGGAGCGGCTCTTATCCCCGAATTTACAAAATTCTTTACGAGTCCGAAATCGGCCCACGTAAAAGAAGTAGTGGTCGCTTCGGAAGAAGGTGGAGCCTCATTAAACATTCTTTCCGGATTGGTTGCTGGAAATTTCAGCGCATTTTGGCAGGGGATGGTTTTTTTCTCCCTGATGTTTGTTGCCTACTACACAAGCACTTTCGGATTGGCAACCTTAATGGTTTATCCATCTGTTTTTGCATTTGGACTGGTTGCTTTCGGAATGCTTGGAATGGGACCAGTTACTATTGCAGTTGACAGCTACGGACCAGTAACCGACAATGCTCAGTCTATTTACGAACTGTCTCTAATTGAGGAGATTCCAAACATCAGCAAGGAGATAGAAAAAGATTTTGGTTTCAAACCGGATTTTGAAAAATCAAAATACTATCTCGAAGCAAATGATGGTGCTGGCAATACCTTCAAAGCAACTGCCAAACCGGTGCTTATCGGTACGGCAGTGGTTGGTGCCACCACCATGATTTTTTCACTTATTCTTGTGATCAAAAAATCCATTGGCATAGAACCGGAACAGATTCTCAACCTTCTGAACCCGTATACTATCCTCGGATTTTTATTAGGTGGAGCGGTCATATATTGGTTCTCGGGTGCTTCAATCCAGGCAGTTACCACAGGAGCCAGCAGAGCGGTAGCTTACATTAAAGGCAACATTAACCTTGACCCGAACGCGCCGAAAAAAGCGGACACGGAAAAATCCAAGGAAGTAGTAAAAATTTGTACCACCTACGCTCAAAAAGGGATGCTGAATATTTTCATCGCAGTGTTCTCATTTGCGTTGGCGTTCGCTTTTCTTTCGTCTCCTACAGGATTGACTGACTCAATGACCGGAGCGGAAAAGTTGAACCATGCTTCACCGGTCTCTCTTTTTGTGAGTTATCTTGTTTCGATAGCTTTCTTTGGACTCTATCAGGCCATCTTCATGTCAAACGCTGGAGGTGCCTGGGACAATGCTAAAAAAATTGTCGAAGTGGATATGAGGCAAAAGGGAACAGCCCTTCACGCCGCCGCAGTCATCGGAGACACAGTAGGAGATCCATTTAAGGATACTTCGTCTGTATCGATGAACCCTATCATTAAGTTTACAACGCTCTTTGGCCTACTGGCTATGGAGATCGCATTATCTGCGAATTTCCGGCCGGTAGCCCACTACATCGGACTTGCATTTTTTGCCGTTGCACTGTACTTCGTGTACCGTTCTTTCCATAAAATGCGTATCAGAGATTAATTCTGATTCATACATCTTATCTACAGCTTTCGTTTATGGAAGCTGTTTTTTTTATTTCATATTTTTTGTTTTTAAGATATAATTTGTATTACAAAAAAATGAACGAAAGTAAAACTCCAAAATTTGATATATTGATAGATAAAATTTTAAATGAACTAACCCCTCATCAAAGAATTTGTGCCCAGTGCAAAAAGGAATTTCAAATTGAAGAAAGAGATATATATTTTTTCAAAATGTTTCGGGTGCCGCCCCCAAAGCTTTGTCCGGGATGCCGACAGCAACGAAGATTGTCTGCTGCCAATTATTCGACAATCTATAGGAGAAAATGTGATGTGCCCAGGCACAACGAAATTTTGATTTCGGCCGTTGCTCCGGTCATCCCTTGGGTTGCCTATGATCATGCCACGTATTACGGAGATACTTGGGATGCACGTTCATTTGCTATGGAGATAGATGATAACAAGCCGTTCTTCTTACAGTACTTGGATTTGTTGAAGGTAGTTCCAATAAGAGCAGTTCCTCGGGGCGCCGAGTCTCCCAATAGTGAATTTAGTTTTTATGGGAAGTATATGAAAGATTGTTATTATGTTTTCGGGGGGAGGAGATCCGAAGACATTATGTTTGGTTCATCTATTTATGATTCTAAATATTGTACTGATTGTTATTTTATTCGTAACGATGAAAGAGTATACGACAATGTAACAACGAGCCATTGCTTTAAATGCAACTATTCCTATTTTTCTTCAAACTGTATTGATTGTGATTTTATGTATGATTGCCGAAATTGCCAAAATTGTTTTGGCTGTGTGAACTTGAGAAGTAAAAATTATTGTTGGTTCAACGAACAGTTGTCAAAAGAAGAGTATAAAAAACGAAGAGATCAGACGGACCTAGGGAGTCAAAAAATATTTCTAGATTCTAAAAATAAATTTTGGGATTTTTTAAAAACCAATCCGGTTCGTGCAACCAGAATTTATCAATCTGTAAATTGCTCAGGCAACGACATAAAACGTTCAAAAAATTGCGAACATTGTTTCCAAACAGAAGATTCAGAAAATGTTCGCTATGCCGGATTTGTCATTATGGGAATGAAAGATTCTATGGATGTTGGGCACACCGGAACCTCGGAGCGATTATATGAATGCCAAAATGTTGGCACTAAGTCATCGAACACGAAGTTTAGTTTTGCCACCAAAGAATCTTCTAACTGTGAGTATATGATGACTTCCACCAATTGTCATGACTGTTTTGGTTGTGCAGGACTTAATAACGGCTCCTACATGATTTTTAATAAAAAATATACCCCGGAAGAATATTTTAAAAAAGTAGATGAAATAAAAGTAAGCATGCTTCTTGATGGTTCTTATGGAGAATATTTTTCAATGACTTTTTCTCCTTGTGCTTACAACGGCACTATGGCAAGTTTTATTTATCCATTAACAGAAAGTGAAGCGAAAGAACGAGGAATATTTTGGCAGATTGAGACGAATGTTGATACTAGAGATCTTAAAAGTATTGATGTCTCGGAGTTACCAGACAATATCTCCGATGTTACGGATGAATTATGCAATTTAGCCATTATTGGTGCTGTCTCAAAAAAACCATTTAAGCTAAATCAAAGAGAAATAAAATTTTACAAACAAAATAATATTGCTTTGCCTTCCGATACTCCGTATTCACGGATTATCGATAGATATAAAATTTTAAATAATTTTCAGGTATTTGAAGAAATGTGTGATGCCTGTGGTAGGCAAATAGAATCGGCTTATAAAAAATTAGATGGTTTCAAGCCATACTGTGAGGATTGCTATAGAAAGGAAATCTTGTAAAAGAGCGGTAAATGTTGCAATTTTTAAATTTTCGGGTATACTCTTACTTATGTTATCTTTAACTGCAAAAAGTAGAGAAGAGAAAGTGGATTTAAAAAAATTAAGAAGCGGGGGCGAATTGCCTGCTGTTTTGTATGGTGCTGGCTCACAAACTACTTCCATTGTCATTTCGAAAATCGAATTTAAGAAAATCTGGCATAAAGCGGGGGAGTCTTCTACTGTTAATATTAAAACTCCAAACGGAGTTTTTGATACCTTGATTCATGATGTGCAGTATGATCCTGTTAGTGACGAACCTATCCATGTAGACTTCTTGGTTATTGATATGAATAAGAAAATCAAGGTTGAAGTTCCACTTGAATTCGTTGGTATTTCGGAGGTTGTCAAAAGTGGCACCGGAACTTTGGTAAAAGTGCTTCACGAAGTGGAGGTGGAAGCACTGCCTGCAGATTTGCCGCACTCGTTTGAAATTGATATTTCAAAATTAGTTGCCTTAGATAGCCAAATCCTTGTTTCTGATATTACGCTTCCTTCAGGTGTAGCCATGGTTACAAAGTTGGAAGAAGTTGTGGCCGCCATCGCTGAACAAAAAGAAGAAGTTGAAGAAGTTGCACCAGTTGACCTTACTGCTATTGAAGTAGAGAAGAAAGGAAAGAAAGAAGAAGAAGGAGTTACTCCAGAAGTTGCAACTGAAGAAAAAAAATAATAGAGTGTTTGACGAAAATATGCTAAAATAAAAACTATGGCACAGAAAGTCATAGTTTTTATTATTTTGCCGTTTATTCTGCTCGGGTCATTTGTAAATAGGGCTGTTGCAGTGGTGGATTGCTCAGTTTCTTCACAGATTGTTACCCAGTCCGACAAGGATTATTGTCAAAATGAGTTAAATAAAATTGAAGCGCAGTTGGCTGATTTGCTGAACAAGCAAAAAGATCAACAAAAACAGACCGGAACTTTAAAAGGCGACGTTACTTATTTGACTACTCAAATAAATGCTCTAAAAGCTAAAATAAAAGCCCGGGCTTTGGTTATAGCCAAATTAAAAAATTCAATAAAACAAAAAGTTTCTACTATTAATACGCTTAACAGTCAGATAGACCGAGAAAAAGAATCTTTGGCGCAATTATTAAGAAATACGAATGAGTTTGATAATGAAAATATTGTCCACCTCATTTTATCCGATTCAACAATTTCGAATTATTATTCGGACCTCGAATCTTACGATTCGATTAAGCAAGCCGTTAAAGCTTCGGTTGATATGATAAACGGAGTAAAAACGGAAACAGAAGTTCAGAAAAAAGATTTGGAAGTAAAACAAAACGCAGAAACCGATGCGCAAGCAGAGCTTGAAAGTGCCCAAAAAAAAGCCGCTCAAAGCGAAGAGGATAAAAAGAAATTACTGGCTATAAGCAAGGAGAAAGAAAGTGCTTATAAGTTATTAGCTGATGAACAAAAAGCGAAAGCAAACAAAATAAGAAGCGCATTGTTCTCACTAGCTGGAATTGCTCAGAAAATTGAATTCGGTACCGCGCTCCAATATGCGAACGAAGCGAGTCAAAAAACTGGAATAGACCAGGCATTTTTGCTTGCAATATTAACCCAAGAAAGTAACTTAGGTTCTAATGTAGGAAAATGTTATTTGACCGATACCGACGGGCCACAAGCTGGTTACGGAGTAAACGTTTCAACCGGAAAGACTTGGTCAAACTTAATGAAACCATCAAGAGATATTCAACCGTTTTTGGATATTACGGCCAGATTTAATATGAATCCGTTAAAGACAGTTGTTTCGTGTCCGATTGCCGGGGTGGCCGGTTACGGTGGAGCGATGGGTCCGGCTCAGTTTATTCCTTCGACCTGGAAATTATTTGAAAGTCGTTTATTTGCTGATTTGGGCCACGATGCGAACCCTTGGGCTCCGAGAGATGCCTTTATGGCCTCTGCTCTTTATTTGACTGATCTCGGGGCCGTGGGCGATAGTGCTAGTGGCCAAAATAAAGCTGCTTGCAAATATTATGGTTCAGGAGGCACAACTTGTACTTATTCAAAGAGCGTAGCTAAGCTGAAAGCCACGATTCAATCAAATATCGATTACTTGAACCAGTATGGCGTTTCGAAACAGTAATTCTTGCAAATTATATAAAATTGTGATAAGATAGACGCATGAAGAAAGATATACATCCAAAATACGATATTAAAGCGAAAGCAACCTGTGCTTGTGGAGCTGTTTTTGAAGTTGGTTCAACTATGCCTGAAATCAGAGTTGAAATTTGCTCAAATTGTCATCCTTTTTATACTGGAAATGAAAAAATAATGGATACCGCTGGACGCGTAGAACGCTTCAACAAACGCCGAGCTGCAACTACAAAAGCAAAGAAATAATGGCAAAAACTTCTTAAAATTTTTCCTCCCTACGGCTCTTCATCAAGTACGAGTTGGGCCCCTAAGGAACGAAAAATTTTAAGAAGTTTTTTTTGTATAATTTTATGAGTCTTAACATAGACGAACTCAAAAAAAACCACAACACAAGCTACTTAGCGGGTGTTTTGGAGCAGCTCATCAGTGAAGAAAAAGAGGTACTTGAAATGCTTTCAAAGGACGCGAGTTTACGAGAAATGGTGCAAGTTGAAATGAAATCAATCGAAGAAAAAAAAATAGAGCTGGAAAAACAAATCCAGGATATTTTGGATAAAGACAAAGAAGAAGACGAATCACCGAATGAGATAGTCCTTGAAGTTAGGGCTGGCGCTGGAGGAGACGAAGCATCTCTTTTTGCTTGGGAGCTTGCACATATGTATGAAAAATTTGCTGAGGCCCAAAAATGGCAATGGAAGACAAACTACGAATCAAAAAGTGATTTAAGTGGTTATAAAGAAGCTAGCTTTGAAATTAAAGGAAAGGATGTCTATAAAAAAATGCGTTATGAGACTGGAGTGCACCGAGTGCAGAGAGTTCCCGCTACTGAAAAAAACGGAAGAGTACACACCTCCACCGCCTCGGTTGCGATTTTACCAATTCGAAAAAAGGTAAATTTTGTAATCAATCCGGCTGACATTGAGATGGAATATTCTCGTTCCGGCGGAAAGGGAGGACAGAATGTTAATAAAGTTGAAACGGCTGTTCGCTTGATTCACATTCCAACCGGGCTCGATGTCCGCTCTACTAACCAACGCAGTCAGCTTGCGAACCGGGAGAAAGCACTGCAGATTTTAACTGCGAAGCTTCAACAGCTTGAAGAAGAAAAAGAGGCAAAGAAATATTCCGCAAATAGAAAGGACCAGATTGGCACAGGAGACCGAAGTGAAAAAATCCGCACGTACAATTTTTCTCAAGACCGCATTACCGATCACCGCATAAAAAAATCTTGGCACAATCTACCAAAAATAATGGAAGGGGAGATGGATGAGATTTTTGATGCACTTATTTCAGGCGAAACAGGCATCGAAGATGAGGACTAATTTGTTGTTCTAAGTTTGGATATAATATTTAAAATCTAAACTTGACTTTATCAAAGTATTGTGATATATTCTACCTTAGAAACTTAAAAATAAATATTATGACAAATTTTGTTCTTATTGTTCTTGGAATAGCTATTTCGGTAGCATTCCTGGTAGCGTTTTTTTGCAAACACAAGTGGAGTTATTTAATCACAACTTCACTGGTGGCAGTATTTTTCTTTGTTCGGAATTTTGACTTTCAAAGGGACAAAATACGTGAAAGCGCTTCCATAAATGAAGTTTTCCTAATTTTTATGATGATTTTCGTTTCAATTATTTTACTAACCATTTTTTTATGGCCAAAAAGAGGAACGAACTAATTTATGCCCTTCCTTGCGGTAACCGTAAGCAAGGGCATTTTTTTATATATACTAAAATTGGATTGCTTTTTTCGGATAATATGATATACTACCAAAGTAGTTTCTCAATAAGCTTTTTAAGTTTTAATTGTGAGTATAGAAAGGTTTGGCATCAACGAAACCAAGTAAGCGGTCAGAGTATCTACGTTTTATAAGTAGTTTTTGCCCAGTTTTTAAAAACGGGAGAAAAATAATATGGCTACAAAGCTATATGTAGGAGGGTTACCTTACAGTACCCAAGATGAAGCTCTTAAAGAGCTTTTCGCACAAGCAGGAAGTGTTACTTCCGCTGTGATTATCATGGACAAGATGTCCGGTCGCTCAAAAGGTTTTGGATTCGTTGAAATGTCAACTGAAGAGGAAGCACAAAGTGCAATCTCAATGTTCAATGGACAAGAATTCGAAGGACGAAAGCTTACAGTGAACGAAGCTCGCCCAATGGAAGCCCGAGCCCCAAGAACTGGTGGTAACGGTGGAGGATACGGTGGTGGTAACGGTGGATACGGCGGGGGTTCCCGCGGTGGTGCACGCCGAGAATACTAATCTCGATAATCTCAAAAAAAGACTGCTCGCAAGGGCAGTCTTTTCGTTTGCGTAAAACAATATTTTTTGATATAAATAGATGTACCTTTACGGAAATTTGAGTGTGTAGTTCGCTTGTCCCGCCAAGGCGGGATTAAGTAGAACGCTGTCCTTGATAAAAAATATTTAGCATGAGTGTGTAGTTCAGTGGTAGAACGCTGTCCTGATAAGACAGAGGTCGATGGTCCGATTCCATCCACACTCACCAAATTTATAATGAAAAATTTAAATCACGCAAATTTAATAAACCCTTACCCGATAAAAATATTTGGTAGCGCAAGCGGGATAAATCAGGATTTAGCACTTAAAGTTGCAAAACTTCTAAAAACAAAACTTTCTCCTTGTTCTTATAAAACCTTTAGTTGTGGCGAGTTTTTATTACACCACAATGAGTCTGTCCGAGATCACGATGTTTACATCGTTTTTCAACCAAGGTTTGGAAATAAAGAAATTCTCTCAACGGATATAGATGAATGTGAATCTTTGGTTTTTGCCTTAAAGCAAGGAGAACCGAGTCGCATTACCGTCGTGATTCCTTGTTTGCCGTATTCAAGACAAGACAAATCTTCCAATCATCGGGAACCTGTTTTAGCACAAAAAATTCCAATGTATTTACAAATGTCTGGAGCACACAGAGTGGTGGTAGTGAAGTTGCACAATCCTAGTAGTTATAATGCTCATCCGATGACTATTCCTATTGTGAACGTTGAGACAGATGATTTACTGGTGAGTCACATTCGTTCTAAAAAATTTGATTTAAATAAATTTAAAATTGTGGCACCAGACTTAGGAGCGGCTCCATCTTGTCGAAAGCTTGCTCAAAAGCTTGGTATTCCGGGGAATATTGTTATCATAAATAAATATCGGGATCCGAAAAAAACAAATCAAAGTGAAGTGACGGAAGTTATCGGTGACCCCCGAGGGTTTAATTGCATTATGCCGGACGACATGGCGGATACTTGTGGCACGGCGGTAAAGTCCTTGGATACTTTGAAGAAAAACGGGGCCCTGGATGTTTATTTTTTTTCTACTCACGCCGTTTTGTCGGGAGAAGCAATTCCAAGATTAAATGACGCTTCTTTTTCTGGTGTTTGGTTTACTGACACTTGTCTTTCAGAAGCTGTTGCAAATAAAATTAAAAAACTGGAAATTATTCCTACTTCTAAACTCATTGCCCAAGTGATAGATAATCTGCATAACGGAAAATCAGTCACGGCTCTTTGGAACGAAAAAAAATAAATCAAAAACAGCAATTTGACAAAAGGTTAAGTTTTTTGTATTCTAAAAATAGAAAATTGAAAAATAAATATAAATTTAACCCCCCCAAAAAAATGGAAAAAAATTTCGGAAATCCTTATCCAATTAAAGTGTTTGTGTTCGGCAATGACACAACCCTAGGAAGTAAAATAGCAAATTATTTGCAAACTGAATCAGGGAAGTTTAGCATAGTATCGTTTTCCGACTGCGAACGTATGCCGCATCAAACTGAAACTGTGCGTGGCTTAGATGTTTTTTTAATTCTAACAAGCCAAAATGGTCCTGTTATTGACAAGTGGCTGATTGATTATTTACGTTTTGTAAGAGCCATCAAGTCTGGGCATCCTCACAGAATAACAGTAGTGTTGCCAAAATTTCCGCATCAAAGAGCGGACGTCCAAAACTACAAATTACGACAACCAAAATTGTCTAATTTTTACGCGGATTTATTAAAAACAGCTGGTGCTGATTATATTATAACTTGCAAACTACACAATCCTGCAAGTTGCACTGATGATCCTCCTATGGATAATGTGGATACAACGTTTTTAATTGTTGATAAAATAATTGAGAAATTTCCTGATTTTTCAAAGCTAATTGTAGCAGCCACTGATTTAAGCGGAGGAAAATATTTTTCAAGAAAAGTGTCAAACAAGTTAAAAGTACCACTTATAATTACTGAAAAAGATCGGGATCCGGTAACGAACGAAAGTGAAACTATAAAAGTTTATTCTTATGGTGAAATTTCAGAAGAAAGAACCAACATCGTTTTTATTGACGATATAATAAGCACTTTTCGAAGCATGTTCGGAGCGGAAAAAGCAGTTGGTGAGAAGTACCCGTTTGTGACAGATTATTATGCTGCAGCAACCCATCCCGATTTCAGTGAGGAAACAGCCCAGAATATTATTAACTCGAGGTTCAAGGAAGTTTGGATCACAGACACTGTACCTATTACTGAGCAAATTTTAAAAATGCTTCATAAAAGTGGAAAAGAAATTTTTTTAATCTCAGTTGCCAAACTGTTGGCGAAAGTGATTGACAATGTTCACAATGGAGTTCAAATTTCTGACCTGTGGGGTTAATTCATGTAATTTGCTTAAGAGGAGTCTAACAATGAGTCCTCTTTTTTTATTGAAAATTTTCGGTATTTTTAATTTAATGTAATTTGACAAAAAATCAAATATTTAGTACGCTATGGACAGAAAATTCATTTACAAACCCTTATTGAAAAAATATGAAAAAAATTATGCTTATTAATCCCTTAGGAATTAGTGAGGAAAATTTAGATGCTCTTGCCATAGAGCTGAAAGATCTTTTTTCAGAAAAAAGTGATTCGAAAATCGATGTCGTAACATCGAATCATTTACAGCTTTGGAAATCGGTATCTTACTTAGCTGCTAGGCTTGGCTGTACTGATTGTCCAAATTCCCTTTCTTCAGGATTCTCGCTAGATGACATTACTGGCTTCACAAAAAAAATTAAATGTTGTGAAAAAAGTGATTTAATTTTAGCAATCGAACATTACTGTTCAAAAGAAATTGAAGAAAACATTTCGCTGCCTGGAATTAAATTTTCATGGGAAGTGTTAAAATCAGTCAAAGGCCTCCAGTGTTTTGTTGGAGAGCCCCAAGAAAATTGATAGAGGAACCACACAAGGTACCTCTTTTTTTATTAGCTATTTTATGATATATTTTAGAAATGCGAAATAGAATTTATATCAAAGATTTAAAAGACTATATTGGCACCGAAATAATTATCGCCGGTTGGTTAGACGTACGCCGCGACCAAGGCAAAATGGTATTTTTTGATATGCGCGATATGACCGGGCGGGTGCAATGTGTCACATTACCGAATCACGTGGAAGCGATAGAAGTGGCAAAAACAATCCGCAGCGAATGGGTTTTGAAAGTTACCGGCATGGTAAACAAAAGACCTGAGAAAGACATAAAGGCAAATTTTTTAAATAGCGATTTAGAAATTGAAGTTTTAAAGATTGAAGTTTTAAACAAAGCAGAAACTACACCTTTTCAAATAAATGAGAATACTATCGGAATAAACGAAGATATCAGAATGAAATATAAATACCTCGACCTGCGCACTGAAAGGATGCAAAAAAATATTCGCATGAGAGATAAGATCATTTCTTTTTTCCGAGATTATATGCACAAGAATGATTTTATTGAAATAGAAACTCCGATGATGACCAAAGGTACCCCGGAAGGAAGTCGCGAATATGTTGTTCCGTCGCGTCTTTGGCAAGGAAATTTTTATGTGCTTCCGCAATCTCCTCAGCAATTCAAACAGCTTTGCATGGTGGCTGGTTTTGAAAAATATTTTCAAGTTGCTCGTTGTATGCGAGATGAAGACACCAGAGGTGACAGGCAGCCGGAATTTACTCAACTCGACTATGAAATGTCTTTCGTAGAGCAAGAAGAAATTTTGGAATATACCGAAAAAATGTTTATTCAATTGGTAAATAATCTTTATTCTAATAAGAAAATTACCAAAATTCCGTTCCCGAGAATTACTTATAAAGAAGCCATGGAAAAATATGGCACTGATAAGCCTGATTTGCGGGAAGATAAAAATAACCCAAACGAACTTGCTTTTTGTTGGATTTTGGATTTTCCAATGTTCGAAAAAACAGATGAAGGCAATCTGCAAGCGGTGCATCATCCATTTTGTTCTATTAAGGAAGAAGACAAAGATAAATTTATGCGTGGAGAAGATTTGTTCTCGATTCGAGCAAATGCCTATGATCTAGTACTTAATGGCTATGAATTATCTTCAGGTTCAATTCGAATCCATGAAAGTGATGTGCAAAAACAAGTTTTTAAATTATTAAATATTTCTGAGGAAGAACAACAAAAAAAATTTGGTCATATGCTCGAAGCTTTTACCTATGGCGCACCTCCGCATGGTGGTTTTGCTCCTGGTATCGATAGAATAGTTATGATTTTACAAAATGAGCCCAATATTAGAGAAGTTATCGCTTTCCCGAAAACCGGGGAGGGCAAAGATTTAATGATGGGTTCTCCTTCAGAAATTGCAGAAGAGCAACTGAATGATTTAGGAATAAAATTAAACAAAAAATGAAAATAGAAATAAAAGAATTATATAGAAACGAAAAAGAATATATTGGGAAAGAGATTGAAGTCAACGGCTGGGTAAAAACTGTCCGTTCTTCTGGAAAAATTGGTTTTTTAGAAATCACGGATGGAAGTTTTTTCCGTAGTTTACAAGCAGTTTTTGATTTGAATACCAAATTTTTTAGAAATGATGAAGTATTGTCGGAGGCATTTGAACAAATTGAAAAATTACCTACATACTCTGGGATTATAATAAAAGGGCTATTACAAGGATCTCCTGCGAAAGGTCAGGTATTTGAGTTAAAAGCGATTGGAATTTTGGAAATTGCATCTTCGGATTCAGATTATCCTTTGCAAAAAAAGGGTCATAGTTTTGAATTTTTGCGTACAATAGCGCATTTACGCCCACGTAGTAATACTTTTCAGGCAGTTTTCAGACTTCGTTCCGTTTTAAGTTTTGCTGTTCATAAATTTTTTCAAGAAAAAGGTTTTGTTTATGCGCATACCCCAATTATTTCAACTTCCGACGCTGAAGGCGCTGGAGAGATGTTCAACGTCACGACTTTAGATTTAAAAAATATTAAGCAAAATGATAATGAAGAGGTTGATTATGCGGAAGATTTTTTTGGTAAAAAAGCAGGGCTAACGGTCAGCGGGCAACTAGAGGCAGAAGCCATGGCGCTTGCTTTCAATCGAGTTTATACTTTTGGTCCAACTTTTCGCGCTGAGAACAGTCATACTGCTCGTCATGCATCAGAATTTTGGATGATTGAACCAGAAATTACTTTTGCTGGACTAGAAGAAGACATGATCCTTGCTGAAGAAATGATGAAATATTTGATCAATTATGTTTTACGTGAATTGCCGGAGGAAATGGAATTTTTTAATAAATTTATAGACAATGGTTTACTTGAGCGTTTGAATAAAGTTAAAGATGCAAAATTTAAACATCTAACTTACACCGAAGCGATAGAAATCTTAGAAAAATCCGGTAAAAAATTTGACTACCCCGTGAAGTGGGGGATTGATCTTCAGACGGAACACGAAAGATATTTAACAGATGAAGTTGTAAATGGTCCTCTTTTTGTTACTGATTATCCTAAAGAAATCAAGGCTTTTTATATGCGTCAGAATGATGATGGCAAGACAGTGGCAGCGATGGATTTGCTTATGCCAGGCGTAGGAGAGATTATTGGCGGAAGTCAACGTGAAGAACGCTTGGAAATGCTTGAAAAAAGAATAGCTGAATTAAAATTGCCAAAAGAAAATTATTGGTGGTACTTAGATTTACGCAAATACGGTGGAGTGCGTCATGCTGGTTTTGGTTTAGGTTTTGAGAGAGCTCTCATGTATCTTTCTGGAATGCAAAATATTCGAGATGTCATTCCATTTTCAAGAACTCCTAAAAATGCAGAATTTTAAATCCTATGGAATTAAAAAATAAAGTTGTTGTAATAACCGGAGGAAGTAAAGGTCTTGGAAAAGCTCTGGCTACTTTATTTGTGAAAGAAGGTGCAAAGACAATTATTTCTTCTCTTGATAATATTGAACTTGAAAAAACTGCTATAGAAATTGGAGCTGTGGCTATTTCCGTTGATGTAACAAAAGAAAATGAAATTCAAGATTTATCCGAAAAAGTTGTAAAAGATTTTGGCAGGATAGATTTTTGGATAAATGACGCCGGGATCTGGTTGCCCCATGAATTAATTGAAGAAATGGATTTGAAAAGGGTGCACGATATGATTGAAGTTAATTTATTTGGGGTTATTTTTGGATCAAAGTATGCTTTAATTCAAATGAAGAAGCAAAATTCAGGGACAATATTAACAATTTTGTCTACGAGTGCCCTTGATGGTAGAGCTGGATCATCTGGGTATTGTGCAAGTAAATATGCTGCGACCGGCTTCACAAAGTCTTTGAGAAAAGAAGTAAAGGATAATAATATAAAAACAATTAATATTTACCCTGGAGGAATGCAGACTCATTTTTTTGATGAGGCTAAGCCAGAAAAGTATATCGAATTTATGGAGCCAAGCTACGTAGCAAATTTAATAATTGAGAATCTTGAAAAAGAAAATCCAGAAGAAGAATTAATAATTAAAAGACCATAATAATAAATGAATCTCAAAATAAAAGCAGTAATATTTGACATGGATGGACTCTTGATAGATTCGGAGCCATTTTGGAGAGAGGCTACGATAAAAGTATTCAGTGAGTTAGGTCTCAAGTTGACAGTTGACCAATGCAAAGAAACAATGGGCTACCGGGTAGATGAATTTGTTGAGTATTGGCTTGTAAAATATAAAATTGAAGGAGCTGACATAAAAGAAATTTCGACAAAAATAATCAAGGAGATAATAAGCCTAATAAAAATTAAAGGCAAAATTATGGAAGGAGTCCATGAAATAATTGATCTTTTATATAAGGAAGGAATTATTATTGCGATAGCATCGTCTTCAGCGGAAGAGATAATAGACGCAGTAATAGAAAAAATTGGTATCAAAGATAAAATTAAATTTATTTATTCGGCAGAACATGAACCTTTGGGAAAACCTCACCCAGGCGTTTATATCACAGCAGCAAATAAATTGAATGTATTTGTAAACCAATGTTTAGCCTTTGAAGATTCTCCAAATGGAGTTTTGTCAGCCAAGGCGGCCAAAATGAAATGTGTGGCAGTGCCCCATGATTTGCCGGCTGACGACAAGAGGTTTGGCATTGCTGACCTGATAATTCACTCCTTGAAAGATTTCACACTTGAAGACTTAAATATTATTTAGCTGTTTTTTCCTAGCAGGAACGGTCTTTTGAAATTTTTTTCGAATAAGTATATAGTAATTGATATGAAAATAAATTTTAAAAAACCAGGTAAGGATGCTCTAGTTGTAAATATTAACCCTAAAAATAAAGACGAAATCGTTAAGGAGAGTGGTATAAAAACTCTCTTTTTGAAGTGCGAGGAAGAAATGACTTTGCGAAAATTGTTTTTGCTTATACGAAAGATCGTTGCGATGGCGAAAGGAGTTAAAGCTGAGAAGGTTGCATTTGATTTTGCAGATTTAAAATTTAAAGGAATAAAAATTTCTGAGACAGAACTTGGAGAAATCATCGGAACCCAGCTTGATTTGGCAAATTATGAATTTACCGATTACAAGACACTACCTAAAGACGGTTTCAATTTCGTAGAAGAAGTATTTATTTCGGGAGCTACTTCTGAAATCGAAAAAGCAATTTTAAAAGGGCATACCATTGCCGGAGAAGTAAATAAAACTCGAAATCTTTCAAATACACCAGGAGGAGATATGACGCCAAAAATTTTGGCTGCGAAGTCAAAAGAAGCCGTAAAAGGAATGCCAGTAAAGGTTACTGTCCTTGGTGAAAAAGAAATGGCAAGTCTTAAAATGAATGCCATCCTTTCGGTGGGCCGAGGCTCGGACGAAGAATCAAAATTTATCATAATGGAATATTTTGGCCTGCCTACGCAGGCAGGTCGCAAAAAAGGACGCCCCGTTGTTCTTGTCGGAAAAGGGGTCACTTTTGATTCCGGTGGGCTAAACCTAAAGCCATCTGGCGCAATGTCTGGAATGAATATGGATATGTCAGGTGGCTCGGCGGTGATTCACACCATGGCTCTCGTCGCTAAAATGAAACTAAAGAAAAATGTCATCGGGCTCATTCCTTCTGTTGAGAATTTTATTTCAGGTAAAAGTTACCGTCCGGGCGATGTTATCCGTTCAATGTCCGGGAAAACAATCGAAGTATTAAATACCGATGCCGAAGGCCGAGTCATTTTGGCTGATGCACTTACTTATGCTCAAAAATACAATCCAAGTGTAGTGATAGATGTTGCGACGCTGACTGGGGCGGCTGTGGTGGCACTAGGAGAGCGAATGTCGGCTATATTTACCGATGATGATGAATTGTGCCTGATGCTTGAAAAAATAGGTGACCTGACCGGAGACTATATGTGGCGACTTCCAATGTGGGAAGAATACGAAAATGAAATAAAGGGAACCCTCGGCGACTATACGAATATTCATAATAAAGATTCTCGTTATGGTGGAGCAACCTATGGAGCAATCTTTTTGAAACAATTTATCAAAGATTACAAATGGGCTCATATTGATATAGCGCCTCGGATGACTTCGATGGCAGGAGAATATTTGGCCGGGGGAGCACTTGGTACTCCCGTTCGAGCATTATTCAAATTTATTGAAGAAGAAAAATAGTTTTTGACTTGTTGAAAATACGGAGTAGAATGGAAACAAAATTGTTCTTAAAAAAAGAAAGGTTTTATTGGTGACCAGAGAAAATTGATTTAACAGAGTCTTTTGTGGTCACCCTTAAAACCTAACAATTATGAACAGTATGAACAGAATACTTAGTGTTATTTCTATTTGTCACCTAGCTGGTATATGTTTTGCATGGATTGGCTACTTTCTCACAACGTTTATTATCACTTTTGTTTTTTACTTTTTTTTGAAATGGATAGGATATAAACCAAAAGGCAAATTTAAAATAATTTTTTTATCTTTGCTTTTAGTTGTTCAAGCGGCAATATTTTACTTCATCGGTATCTACGCAATTTTCGTAGAGGAATATCGTTTGGGTATGATTTTCTTTCTTATTCTTTGTTGTGTCACCTTCGACATTGTCTATGTTTTTGTGATAAGCAAAAGAAATGAAAATACAGATAAAATTCTCAGACACCCAAACTATTTTGGGAATGGGATTCCCGGGATTAAACTCCGGGATTAAACTTTAGTTTCTTCTTCTTCAAACATAAGATTTATGGCCTGTAAATATACACAGGCCTTTTATTTAACCACTTTACTAAACTAAAGTGGAATAAAAATGTCTACGAAAATTATTAATATTTTTCCAGAACTATCAAAAATAATCACACTTGATTTATATTTTAAATATGTTATTATGTATTTAAATTGTTATTTGATAAAAGATTATTTGTATTTATTTGAATTACTTTGTACTTCTGCAACTGGAGTCTGAAGTAATTCAAGTAAACTAACTATAATCACATAAAAAATGAAAATGAGCGACATTAACAGAAGTTACAATCTGTCTGAGATTTACAATCGATTTCAAAAGGAACAACACAAGCCCGTCAAAAAACTAATGTCCCAATACAATACTGAAAAAGGACATGATTTTTTGCAATTTATTTTGCGGATACTACCGAATGTTTCAAATGGAGCAGGCGGTTACTGGGGGACTTTTCCCGAAGCAATAAATAATGTAGCTAAGATATGGGATTGTCAAGCGTCTTGGTGGGCATACTTTGAATCATTCTCAAGTTACTACGCTGAAATGTCTTTAATTACGAGTTGGCTTGAAAAAGCTGGTTCCATCAAAAACATTTTAGGGATTGGTTCTGGTCCGGGGCTTATGGAGTTGTTTATTGAACAAACTTTCAGAGAACGGATTGAATCAATTTATTGTACTGACATTGCACCTCTAATGGTGAAACAAGCACAAAACAATAAGTTGAGATATGAAACTGAATATGAAAAAGAATCAAGCCTTATATTTAAGGTATGCAATTTTCAAGATTTACCTTTCAAAAGTGAAAGTATGGACGTAGTAATATCCTGCAAGGTGTTGCACTGGTGTCACGATGTGAATACTGCCTTGAGTGAGCTTAATCGTGTGCTTAAAAGAGGAGGTTTTGGAATATTATTTCTTTCAAATTACAGTTTAGGGGTTCACACTGATATTGATAGCTTTAAATCTCACGAAAAAATCAGTCCGGGCAAGTTAGGCAGTAATCTTTTAAGTCGAGGATTCAATATACTCGACTATAAAGATATCATACTTCCAGATTCGTTTGGGCAAGCTGGTGTTGGCTCCGTATGTGATTATGCTATTTTTTTCAAAAAGCATTAAAGAAATCTTTAAGGGGCTTATTGTTCGAATTATTTCGGACGGTAAGCCTTTTTTTATTTAGCTATTTTACTAACTAAAGTGGAATAAAAATAGCCTGTGAAAATTAAATTAATTTTCACAGGCTTCTGTTATTTAAAAAATGTTACCTTACGGGTATATATCCATCCTTTGGATTCTTTGCAAGTACCAGCTGGTAAAGCTGGAGCTTCCTTGCCCTGAAACCTCCAGCACACATTAGAAGATAATATTCCCACATGCGATGGAATCTTTCATCGTAACCCCAAGATTTAATGGTTGACCAGTTACGTTGAAATCTCTCATTCCAACGCATTAAAGTCATGTCATAATTAGGACCCAGATTATGGATGTCCTCAATGACAAATAATCCTTCTGCGGCCTTCGTCAATTGTTTTAGGGAAGGGAGCATTGAATTTGGGAAGATGTATTTATCAATCCAAGAATCCGTATGAGTTGTTGATTCAACCCCTGCAATGGTATGCAAGAGGAAGAGGCCACCATCCGAAAGAGAATCATGAGCTTTCTCCATAAATTCCCGGTAGTTCTTGTAACCGACATGTTCAACCATACCGAAGCTTACAACTTTCGTAAATTTTCCTTTTCCAAGATCCAGATAGTTCATGAATTTTATTTCCACTGGCAATGCCGCTGTCATTTCCTTAGCGGATTTTATTTGTTCTTTGGAAATGTTTATTCCGGAAACATAGCAACCAAATTTTGTGGCGGCAAACTTGGCAAAGCCACCATTACCACAGCCGATGTCAAGCACAGTGTCTTCTGACGAAAGATATATCTTCCGAGAACTTAGTTCTAAGCAGTTTTCTTGTGCTTGTTCAAGAGTTTTTTCATCGCTCTCAAAAAAAGCGCAAGAATACTTTTTGTATTCTTTATCCAGGAAGGTATCATAAAACTCACTAGATAGGTTATAATGTTTATTTACTACCTTCATCCCGCCGGAACGCGTTTGAAAGTTAAAGAGTACAGATTGGAGAAACGGAAGAACCATTCTCCACGGGTGTGATGTCTTGTCCAGACCGGCACCCAAAATTTTCGTAAAAAAAATGTCGAGCCGTTTGTCCTGGCAAGTCCACCATCCGTCCATGTAGGATTCTCCCAAGCCTAGAGAGCCATATCGGATTATCCGGTAGTAAAACGGGATAATATACTCCCGTTTGATCTGGATATCTCCATGGTTACTACCATTTAAGGTTATCCCAGTGGCCCTCCCCCCGAAATTAGTACACCATCCTTGTATAATTATTAATTAATTTAGTAACATACAAGTATATGAAAAGACACAAAATAGCTCCCGATTTGAAGGAGCAGATTATCAATCGTATTAAAAATGACGGAGTTAC
>CAIQAL010000026.1 GCA_903869825.1 uncultured bacterium | reverse complement strand
CAGATGCAAATGCTGGAGCGACTTCACTTTCTCATTCCATCACTGGACTTACTAATGGCACCTCATATACTTTCACAGTGAAAGCAACAAATGTGGCAGGGCAAGGTCCGGCTTCAAGTGCTTCAAGTGCAGTGACACCAGTTGAAACAAATCCAACGGGTGATCCTATTAGAATAGTTAATAATTCATACCCTAGAATTGGTGCTTTTCAATGGGCTGGTGGTACGTCTGATTGGCTTAGTAAATTTGATTTGGTCATTGAGGCCCAAACAAATAATGTTGGACAGAGCTCCTCTGATGCTAGGGTTTTATCTGAATTACGGGCAATGAATCCAAATATTTATATTTTAGCAACTAATGATTGGAACGCTGGAGCCAAATTTTTCAATTTTAATTATATGCCCCCAAATTCAATGATTCCGGCGGAGTGGAGACTTAGAAGTAGTACTGGTTCTTACATAATGTATGGTTCGCATTATTATGTTGATATTAGTAATTATTGTGGTAGATATACGGGGACAGTTAATGGCTTTGCTGTTAATAATGAGACTTATGCTGAAGCCCTTGCAAGAGTCTATGCAGAAACGACAAACTGGGATATTTTCGATGGAATAAATAGTGATGGCAGCTGGCCCGATATTTATTCAGTCTTTGCTCCGGATATAGATTTGGACAGAAATGGTCTTAATGATCGAAGTGAAGTTAGTAAAGGAAATACCTCAACTGAACGAAATGCCTGGGTTAAATCACAGTGGTGGATTGGACAAGATCATGCTCGAGATTTACTAAGACAACAATATTTACAAAAATTTGGCAATCGTAATGCGAAATTAATTACTTGGTGGACAATTGCTGAAAATATGAGTATTTTATATTCGAATGGTTCTGGTTGGGAGAACATGTTCTGGAACGGACCTGCGGCCTTTTCTGGTTGGCCCTCACTTATAAGCCAGTGGGAATCAAGTGGACCATTACCAAGAATAAATTATGTTTCCGGTGATTTATTTATTGATAAAGGCAATGCTCCAAATGGTGTTGCTAAAGCAAATTTTAGAGCTTTGAGATTTTTATTAGGTGTTGCTTTACTGAACGACGATTATTTTATTACTGGTGATTTACAGAATCATCATTGGAGTAATTACTATGATGAATTTGATGTAGCTTTAGGTTGGCCTAAGGGCTCTTCTCATAGTTTGAGCAATGGAGCTTGGATAAGATGTTTCGATAATGGAGCTTCAATTGTTAATCCTACAAATGCCAGTGTTACCGTAACCTCAGCTCAGCTGCAAAGCTATTCTGAGTGTGCCGGAACTTATTATCGATTCAAAGGGAATCAAGATCCAGTGCAAAATAATGGACAATTATTTGATAGTGTTACATTAATTTCGACATCACCTAGTTGTATAGATGATTCAGGAAACGCCTGTACGGTTACCCAACATATTGGAGATGGAATAATTCTTGTTAAGCAACCAAATTTAGCTGTAGTTTCTGATATTATTGTTGATAATTCAATTGTTCCAACTAGTGCCGGAAGCAATGCGGCTGTTTTAACTGGTTTCAGCACAGAGTCATCAAGTCAAATAAATAATCGGATGTGGACAACGGCCGCCGTTGATTCTGAAGTCCCGATTGGGTCTTATGTAGCAGGGAACTCTACTAATGCGACAGCCACGGCTACTTTTACTCCAAAAATTAATGTTGATGGACAATATAAATTATATGAATGGCATGGCTGGCACGGATCATCCTCTTCTCAGTATACCGAGGCTACAAATGTTCCTTTGACCGTCAACTCTTCAGATGGAATATATAATGGGACGATTAATCAAAATACTAATTATGGCCAGTGGAATCTTATTGGAACTTTTAATTATAATTCTGGAGTAAATTCTGATTTATTAATTACCAACAAAGCAAACGGTTATGTTTTAGCTGATGCTTTCAAGTGGGTTTATGTTGGAACTAATCTTCCAGCAGCACCAACTGGAGTGAAAGCTTCAGCAAGTAATGTCACAGGCATAGTATCGTTCACATCTCCAGCCTCAAATAAAGGATCTGCTATCACTGGATATTCCGTGACTTCATCTCGAACAGGTGGTACAGAGTCAAGCTCCGGTATCAACTTTAGCGATTCATCCCCAGATTTAGGAACCTTTGAAACCGGTAGTGTCTTAGGTGTTCAAACTTACAATTTTAAGAAAGATTTAAAAATTGGTTCTAAGGGGAACGGAGTCACAGAACTCCAGAAGATACTAATCTCAAATGGGTATCTCAAAGATAAAGCGGATGGTAAATTTGGAGAAAAAACAAAGAATGCTTTAATTAATTTTCAAATATCAAAAAATATCAAACCAGCAATGGGGTACTTTGGTAAAATTACTAGAATGGTGATAAATAAGTAATTTTTGTATTTTAAAGTCTCGTGTTAATATCAATTCATGCCTTCAATCGGTATTGTAGGTCTGCCGAACGTCGGGAAATCCACGCTTTTTAATGCTTTAACCAAGAAGTCGGTTCCAGCTGAAAATTATCCGTTTTGCACTATTGACCCCTCGGTTGGAATTGTTCCGGTGCCCGATGAACGAGTTCAAATACTTTCAGACTTTTCAAAATCAAAAAAAACTATTCCAGCAGTAATAGAGTTCGTGGATATTGCCGGACTCGTGGCTGGAGCTTCGAAAGGAGAAGGATTAGGAAATAAATTCTTGACCAATATCCGGGAAGTGGATGCGATTGCACATGTGGTTCGAACCTTTGAAGATAATTCGGTAATTCACGTAGCCAACAAAGTTGACCCAATGCAGGATGTCGGAGTTATAAATTTAGAATTGGTTTTAGCCGATATGGAAATTGTTTCAAAAAGGCTTGTGAGTTTAGGGAGGGAAGTTAAAAAAGGGGAGAAAGAAGCTATCGCTGAAGAAATAATTTTGAAAAAATTGGAAAAAGTTTTGGAAGAAGGAAGAATGGGTTTTGATGCAAACTTGACCGAAGACGAAAAATTTAAAATTAAGTCCTTGAGTTTGCTTACTTTAAAACCGATGCTCTATGTTTTGAATATTTCAGAAGCAACCGAAAATGTGGAATTTAACCCCGCCTTTGGCGGGGCAGGCTTACCAGGCCTTTCTGTAAAGGTTGACCCTGTTTTTGAGCGAGGCTTTGATGAATTAATCAAGAGAAGTTATGAGCTTTTAGGATTAGAAACTTTTTTAACTACTGGAGAAGATGAAACCCGAGCTTGGACTATAAAGATAGGTTCCACAGCACCGGTGGCTGGTATGGCTATTCATACTGATTTTAAAGACAAATTTATTAGGGCAGAAGTGATCAATTGGCAAAACCTACTCGATGCCGGAAGCTATGCCAATGCTAAAGCGAAAGGATTGATCGCAACTGTTGGGAAAGATTATATTGTTAAAGATGGCGACGTTATAGAATTTAAGATTTAATTTTATGTTTAAACGTATTTACGCATTCTTTTTTACTTATATGGCGGCAATGTATTTGTCGCAGACGCTCATTATTTTTTGGCTTTATCAAAAAGGTTTTGGTTTTTCTGATTTGATTGATTATGGTTTGATTACATATCTGACAGCGCTAGTTGGGATAGTTTTTTTACCTAAAATAAAAATGAGTGCCAAACGAGCAATGTTTTACGGGATTATCTCGAGCATGCTGATAGTTTTGGTTTTGATAAAAATCTGGAATCCGGGGCAGCTTTATCTCTCGGCGATTTTTTCGGGATTGAATGTGATTTTCTTTTGGATTCCCTGCAATGCGATGTTTTTTATTTTTAGCAGTGAAAACAAAAGGGGGACAAATAGTGGGATGTACTTTTTGATTACCCCCATTATTGGGTTGACTTTACAACCTCTAACCGGAATTATTGCGGAAAAATTTGGTTTTGAGGTTATGTTTTTGGTCGGTTTTTGTACTTATCTTATTCCTATAATGCTTTTGAAATTCTTGCCTGACTTTGAGTGGAATCTTAATTTAAGAGAAGATTTTTCGAAAATTAAATTTAATTGGGCGACTTTTTTTCAAGGAGCAACTTCCAGAATAAATTATTCATTGGTTCCAATTTTTAGTCTTTTCTTCTTAAAAACACCAAGAGAATTTGGTAATTTTTTTGGATATTTGGCAATCGTGGCAGGGATTGCATCAGTCCTAAACGGATATATATCTGACAAAATAAAAAACAGAAAAGTATTTTTTTATTTATTTACCTCACTTGCGGTTCTCAGTTTTTTACCTTTGCCATTCATTAAAAATATTTATTACTGGGGGTTATTCGCAGGAATTTCAAGTCTTTGCATGAATCTAGCAAATCCTTTTTGGCTTACTTTCAATTTGGATTATTATAAAGAGGTTGGAGTGTCAAAGACAATGGCTCTCCGGGAACTTTTCTTAAATTCTGGTTACATTTTTACTTTGCTCGTGGTATTTTTAGTTTATCACTTTACTGCTTCCGCAAAGATTGGATTTACAATAATAATTCTTTTGTGTTGTGTTCTTCCGGCTGCTTCTTATTTCCAGGGAGTCTATCGAACTAAAATTGCAGTATAAATTTTATGCGTATAAATTTTTTTGAAGAATTTCCAATCGAAGAAAACTTGGCCAAGGCAAAATTCCTTGATTTTCCCTCGACTGTTTTCGTTGCTGCTCACTCGATAAAAGAATTTTCTGTTTTTAAAAAAAGGCTGGAAGAAATTAATCCAAAGATTGAGGTTGCTTACTGGCCAATCTTGCCAAATACTTATTGGATTTCACCTTTTTCTAATACTAGTGATTTGAAAAATCTCTTTCAAGATTTAAAATCTGCAGGAGAACCACTCAAAGTTCTAATTGATTTGGAGTTGCCTATGCCCAAGCAAGCTGGGCTGTATGTGAAAAACATATTCAAAATCTACAGAAATAAAAAAATAATCAAAAAGTTTTTTGAAGATGCTTTGTCGTTGGAGATAGATATCACAACAGCAGAATATGCGGCACCAAGCTTTGTCATATTGAAATTATATAGAAAAATAGGGATTTCGTATGATAACAAAAAATACGGGCACAAATCTTGCATTATGTTCTACACCAGCATGATTCCAAAAATGGCGTTAAAAACAACAGAAAATATAATCTTAAAAGTCAAAAAGGAAATTAACCCGGAAGTTGAGCTAGGGCTTGGAACAATTGCAATAGGAATTTTAGGTAATGAACCGATTCTTTCTGCAAAGGATTTGGGGAAAGATTTGAAATTTATGAAAGAAAATAATTTCAAGGTGGCTACTATCTTCCGACTTGGGGGACTGAACCAGGAATATTATGAAGCAATAAAACAATATGCAGATTAAAGAAGCAATTAAAATTTTAAAAAAAGGGGGAGTCGGAGTAATGCCAACCGACACCATTTATGGCTTGGTTGGAAGTGCTTTTTCGAATGATGCGATAAAAAGAATTTACAAAATAAAAAAAAGAAATAAAAAAAAGAAATTGATTGTTCTTATCTCTTCAGTTGCTGATTTGAAGAAATTCAAACTGAAAATTAATCCACTAGAACGCAAAACACTAGATAAATTTTGGCCGGGGAAAGTCAGCATTGTCCTTGGAGAGATTGCTTTCAGGTTGCCAGCCAAAAAATCACTTATTGAAATTTTAAAAAAAACCGGACCACTGGTTGCACCATCAGCAAATCCAGAAGGACTAAAACCAGCAGAAAATATTAAAGAAGCAAAGAAATACTTCGGCTTATCTGTTGATTTTTTTTACCCTGCCGGAACATTAAAAAGGAAGCCATCAACCCTTATTAAACTTAATAAAAATGGGGAGATAAAGACCCTCCGTGGTACAATCAAATAATGGAAAATCAAATAAAAACTTTTTATTCCAAAAATTGGAAAGACTACGAGATGCTTGATACGGGAGCAGGAGAAAAACTTGAGCGTTTTGGTAAGTATACTTTTGTTCGACCTTACGAGACGGCTTTTTGGAAAAAGACTCTTTTGGGAAATGGTTGGGAAAAGGCTGATGGCAAGTTTTTTAGCACAAAGGATGGGGCAAAAAAAGGATGGAAAATGTCACAAAAGATAGATCAATTTGAAATGGATTATCTTGGAATAAAATTTTACGCTAAGCCAACGTCGTTCCGACATCTTGGATTTTTTCCAGAACAAGCTAGTCATTGGGAACTTATTGAAAATGATATTAAAAATTCCGGGAGGAAGATTAAATTTTTAAATCTGTTTGGTTATACTGGAGTTGCTAGTTTGTTTGCCTTACGAGCCGGAGCGGAAGTCACTCACCTTGATGCTTCAAAAGAAAGTATTAAATGGGCAAAAGAAAATCAAAAACTTGCAGGGATGTCCGAACTCCCGATGCGAGTTATTGTCGATGATGCTTTAAAATTTCTAGAAAGAGAAGCAAAACGGGGGAATAAATATGACGCGGTTATCATGGATCCTCCAAAATTCGGGAGAGGGCCCAAAGGGGAAACTTGGAAAATTGAAAATGATTTACCTAAATTACTTCAAGCAGTCCGGAAAGTTTTGAGTTCTGACCCTATACTTGTAATATTGACTTCATATTCTATTGACTCATCTTCCTTGCCACTTGGCTACGCAATAGAGGAGGCAATGCAGGGACTGTCTGGCAAAATTGAAGTCGGAGAATTGTGCATAAATGAAAAAACAAAAAATCGAATGATTCCTCTTGCCAATACGGTGGTATGGGAAAAGAATTAGTTTTTGTCTAGTTTTTTCAATTCAGATACTTCGTTCAAAAGTTCCTGTAAGTTTTTTTCGATTTTTTTGTATAATTCTTTTGGCTTGTCTTCTTCAATCTCTTCCACATCTTCCTGAATCTCATCCACATCCTTCTGAATTTCATCCACATCTTCCTGAATCTCATCCACATCCTTCTGAATTTCATCAATATCTTCTGAAACTTCTTCCAATTCTTCCTGATGCTTATTAACAGTCATTTGAATAAAAATTGAAAGATAAATAGCTTCCAATGAAACTATAGTTGTCAGGACCAACATCACTTTATCGAAACCAACATCTGAAAAGGCTAGGGCTATCATCACTGTAAAGAATATGGTATGAACCGCCAGAGACCCTCGTGAGCCAATCCAGCTAATGAATTTATTTGAGATACGGCCAATTTTTTGTTTATGCTCTTTTTTTGTCATTTTAAGTTAAATATTCTAAAAATTTTCACAAACAAAAAACTCCGCGACTTCTTATTTGTTAATTTTATTATAGCACAATTTTGGCTATATAGAGTACTACATAGCAACGAGTTTGGATATTAAACAAAAAACTTGTTTATATTCCTCTCTTGTTGCTATAATAACGAAATGGAAACAAAGCCAAAATTTTTGAAATGGGCGCTCATTATTGGGATTGTTATTGTTTTAAACTTATTTTTTAATTACACAATATCCCTTTTTTACAAGGAACCAGACTATAATATTTATTTTCCACTCACGCAGATTGTAGAACCTATTACCACGAAAGAAGCATGTCTTTCTGTAGGGGGGCAATGGAACCAAGGTGCGTTGGCCCCGGCTGTTCCAAGAGATATGTATTCTGCCCCAACAGTTGCAACAAATTATTGTGACCCAAACTTTACCAAGCAACAAGAATTTAATCAGGCCCAAAAAGTTTATCAAAGAAATGTTTTTATTTTGCTTGTTGTTTTAGGAATAATCTCTTTTCTTATTGGGGCTTTTGTGCCAAATGAAATTGTGGCAATCGGGTTTTCTTGGGGTGGAGTATTGTCGTTCATTATTGCATCAATCCGGTATTGGTCTGTGGCGGATAATATAATTAAAGTTTTAATTCTTGCTATTGCGCTCGGTGTTTTGATTTGGTTGGCTATAAAAAAGTTTGGAAATAAAATAAGCGATGAAAAATTACGATCATAAAAAAATAGAAAAAAAGTGGCAAGCGGAGTGGGATAAAAAAAAGATTTACCAGGCCAAGGATGGAAAAGGAAAGAAATTTTATTCCTTAATTGAGTTCCCGTATCCATCAGGGGATGGACTCCATGTTGGGCATATTCGCAGTAACACCGCGATGGATATTATCTCTCGTAAACGCCGGATGGAAGGGTATAATGTGTTATACCCGATTGGTTGGGACGCCTTCGGTTTACCTACCGAAAACTATGCTCTTAAAACTGGGAAGAAGCCGGCGCTGGTTACTAAAAAAAATACGGACACATTTAGGAGGCAACTCAAAGAAATTGGCTTTTCTTTTGATTGGTCCCGAGAAGTAAATACAACGGATCCAGGGTACTACAAGTGGACTCAATGGATTTTTTTGCAGTTCTTAAAAAAAGGATTAGCATATAAATCAAAGACAACTATTAATTGGTGCCCAAAAGACAAAATCGGACTGGCAAATGAAGAAGTCGTGGATGGGAAATGTGAACGTTGCGGGACGCCAACTGAAAAAAGAGAAAAAGAACAATGGATGCTTGGAATTACAAAGTACGCTGAAAGACTTGATAAAGACATTGATCTTGTGAATTATCCAGAGAGAGTAAAAGCATCCCAGAAAAATTGGATTGGAAAATCTGAAGGAAGTGAAATTGAATTTGGAATTAAAAATTTAAAAGATAAGATAAAAGTTTTTACAACTAGAGCCGATACACTTTTCGGTGTGACGTATGTTGTGCTAGCACCAGAGCATGAATTGATTCAAAGATTAAAATCTCAAATTACAAATTGGGAAGAAGTTGAAAAATATATTGAGAAAGTTAAAAAAGAATCGGAACTTGAAAGAAATGCCGAAGGAAAAGAAAAAACTGGAATTGAACTGAAAGGAATAAAAGCCGTAAATCCTGCTAACAACGAAGAAATTCAAATTTACATTGCTGATTATGTTTTAGTAGGTTATGGTACTGGAGCAGTGATGGCAGTGCCAGCGCACGATGAACGAGATTTCGAATTTGCGAAAAAATATAAGTTGCCGATTAGACAGGTAGTCATGCCTTATAATTTTGACACCAACAATCCTCCGAGACTTGGGAAAGATAATACAAAAAGGGAAGTAGTGCACATTATTTTAAGAAATCAAAAAGATAAAACAGTTCTAATTGAATTTTTAAAAGGAGAAAAATGGGGTGACTTAAGTCCGAAGAATTTTATTATCGGAGGCATAGAAAATGGTGAATCAGAAATAGAGACCGCCATAAGAGAAATCAGGGAAGAGACTGGCTACACAAATATTAAGTTTGTAGAAAAAATTCCACTTGAAGTACAAGCAGAATTTTATGCTGCACATAAGGATGTAAATAGGGTGGCACACGTTCATACTTTGGTATTTGACTTATTGAGTGAAGAAAAAGTAGAGATAGAAGAGGATGAGTATTTTACAAAAGATTCCCATGAAATTAAATGGGTTCCATTTGCAGATGTAGAAAAAACTGTGAATATTCCTGACGACAAAATGATCTGGAAATATTTTTATGAAGGTGGTCTCGCAGTCCTGGATTATGGAATTTTGATAAATTCTGGGAAATTTAACTGGCAGGGAAGTAAAGAAGCAATAAAAGAAATAACCAAATTTGTCGGTGGGAAAATGGTAACGAAGTTTAAGTTACGCGATTGGATATTTTCTAGACAACGATATTGGGGAGAACCAATTCCTGTTGTGAATTGTCCAAAGTGTGGATTTGTTCCAGTAAAAGAAAAAGATTTACCGGTAAAATTACCACAAGTAAAAAGTTACAAGCCGACAGACACGGGGGAATCACCACTTGCTGGAATTTCAAAATGGGTAAATGTAAAATGTCCAAAGTGTGGCGGTAAAGCTAAGAGGGAAACAGACACTATGCCAAACTGGGCTGGAAGTTCTTGGTATTATCTCCGGTATACAGACCCAAAAAATAAAAAAGAATTTGCCAGCAAGAAAAATTTAAAATACTGGCTTGGAAGTGACCCACGCCACGGCGGGGTAAATTGGTATAACGGGGGAATGGAACATACAACATTACACTTATTATACTCACGATTCTGGCATAAATTTTTATACGATTTAAAACTTGTCCCAACAGTAGAACCTTACTTGAAGCGCACAAGCCATGGGATGATTTTAGGTGAAGGGGGAGTTAAAATGTCGAAATCACTCGGGAATGTTATTAATCCAGATAGTATAGTTAAAACTTATGGTGCGGATACCCTTCGAATCTATGAAATGTTTATGGGTCCGTTCGAAGATGCGGTGGTTTGGAGTACTGAAAGCATTATCGGCTCTCGCAGGTTTGTCGAAAAAGTTTGGAGAGTAGGAATGAGCGTCGCGGAGCAGAATAAA
This sequence comes from uncultured bacterium, assembly GCA_903869825.1. GTDB lineage: Bacteria > Patescibacteriota > Minisyncoccia > Phycocordibacterales > UBA9973 > UBA9973. The sequence goes on along the minus strand of CAIQAL010000026.1, from coordinate 37,590 downwards.
AATTCTCCCGCCTTCGCCCTCGGAGACAAGAGGACAGGGGACCGACACGGCTCCTTGAATTTTTCTCCTGCTCCGCTTGAGAAACTTTTACATAAAACCATCAAAAAAGTTTCTGAAGATATCGAGGCAATGCGTTTTAATACTGCGATTTCCGCGATGATGATAATGGCTTCCGAGATGGAAAAAAACAAATCTGTGGAGAAAGAAGATTATAAAAAATTCTTACAGATTTTGGCTCCCTTTGCTCCGCATTGTACCGAAGAACTTTGGCATAACTTAGGAGAAAAAAGCAGTATTAATTTGTCCAAGTGGCCAAAGTGGGACGAAAGATTGCTGATTGATAGTGAATTAAAAATTATTCTGCAAGTTAACAGCAAGGTTAGAGCAGAAATTTTTGTTCCAAGTGACGAAAAAGAAGAAGACATCAAAAAAAGAGCTTTGGCTAACGAATCGGTATTGAAGTTTACGGAAGGCAAGGAAATAAAAAAAATAATTTATGTAAAAAATAAGCTTGTAAATATTGTTGTATAGTAGACGTTGAATGAATAAAATTTTAAGAATTTTTAATAAGGAGTTTGGTAATGTGAATCAGGCTGCACTCTTACTTGGATTTTTTACTTTGCTTTCTCAAATTTTAGCTCTCTTTCGGGATCGTTCGATCGCTCATTTTATCGGTCCTTCTGCTCCACTTGATGCCTATTATGCAGCTTTTAGGGTTCCTGATTTGATTTATATTTCTATTGCTTCGCTTGCTTCAATCACGGTGCTAATTCCTTTCATTGTGGCTCGTATGGATAAAGGAAATGTGACACCTGAATCAAGAAAGTTTTTAAATGATATTTTTACCGTTTTTTTTCTTACGATGATTTTGGTTTCAGCTCTGGCATTTTTATTAATGCCATATCTGGCTTCTTTCATCGCTCCCGGATTTAGTCCGCTTATGCAACAAAAGGTAATTATATTGTCACGGATAATGCTTTTATCCCCAATCTTAATGGGTCTTTCGAATCTTTTTGGAACAGTTACCCAGCTTTTCCATAAATTTTTTATTTATTCCTTGAGTCCGATTTTTTATAATGCAGGAATAATTATTGGAGTTATCTTTCTTTACCCGATTTTTGGAATATATGGGCTCGCAATGGGGGTTGCATTCGGGGCCTTGATGCATTTTTTGATTCAAGTTATTGCTGCATCGTCATGTGGTTTTACTCCGAAGTTTTCTCTAAAGATAAATTTCAAAGACATTAAACAAGCAATTCTAATTTCACTTCCAAGAACTTTAGGTCTTTCTTTTAATAACATAGCGCTTATTTCAATTATAGCCCTTGCTTCATTTTTGAAAGGGGGTTCAATCTCTATCTTTAATTTTTCTTATAATTTGCAGACCGTTCCCTTAAATATCATTGGTGTCTCTTATGCTGTTGCGGCTTTCCCAACCTTGGCCAAATGTTTTTCTGGAGGGAATATGACTGAATTTAAAAATCATTTAAAATCTGCGGCTAGACAGATAATTTTCTGGTCCTTGCCGATAACTTTTCTTTTTATTGTTTTACGGGCGCAAATCGTTCGAGTGATTTTGGGTACCGGTTCTTTTTCTTGGGACAATACTCGTCTAGTGGCGGCGTCACTTGCAATATTTTCTCTTTCAATTTTAGCCCAAGGGATGATTGGACTTTTGTCTCGCACATATTATGCGAAAGGAGAAACAAGGCGTCCTCTTATTATTAATCTTCTCTCTTCCGTTTTAATAATTATTTTATCCTATGTTTTTATTCACATTTTCGAAGATGTTACATATTTTAGATATTTTATTGAGTCAATGTTAAAAGTAATCGACGTAAAAGGAACAGAAGTTCTGATGCTTCCACTTGCATATTCTGTCGGAACCATTTTTAATTTTATTCTGCATTGGCTTTATGTCAAAAGAGATTTTATGGAGGGAGAGCCATTTATTGCAAAAACATTTTTCCAAAGCTTAGGAGCATCTTTTTTCATAGGAATAGTCGCATATTTGAGCTTGAATATTTTTTCTCCTATTTTTGACACTGAGTCATTCTTGGGAATATTTTTTCAAGGGTTTGTCTCGGGGATGTTTGGAATTTTTGCCGGAGTTTTGGTACTGCACTTTTTGAAGAATGAGGAGTTGAGTGATTTAGTTAAGACTCTTAAAACAAAGTTCTGGAAGGTAAGGGTTATTGTTCCTTCTCAAGAGGAACTATAAAAGAGGGTAGTTGGTCCTTTAATACTAGGCTATTTGTGTGGTATAATGAAAAAACTCACATAAATAGAGATTATGTATAATTTTAAAAGTACAATTTCGTATATTTGGCCTACGGTGATGAAATATAAGTGGCAATTTTGGGCCATTTTCTTTTTTTATGCCGCAAGAGTTTTGATTTCTGGAATATATAGTCCACTTCTTTATAAAAAAATTATAGACCTAATATCCAGTGCTGGAGTTGAAAAAGCAACACTTGCCCCTTCTCTTTTTCATTATGTTATTTTGATCGCTATTGCACTTTTTGCCGGTTGGGGAGCGGCGAGGATAGGACAATTTATGGTTTCAAAATTTCAGGCTTCCTCAATCCGGGATTTACATGACCTTTCTTATGCTAAAATCCAGGAACATTCGTATTCATTTTTTGCCGATAATTTTTCTGGAGCTTTGGTAAACAAATCAAGGAAATTTGTTCGCGCTTTTGAATTGATGCACGATATTTTGGTGGATAATTTTTGGAACACTTTCATCGCATTTACTGGGATGTTTGTTGTATTTTATTTGCAAGCTCGCGTGATTGCACTGATTTTTGTGGTAATGTCCGTCGTTTATATTTTTATCATTGTCTTAATGTCAAAAAAGAAAATTGAATACGACCTTGCTCGCTCTGCAGCCGATTCAAAAATAACCGGTTATTTGGCTGATACTATTACAAATGTATTATCGATTAAGTCATCCTCAGCGATAGAAAGGGAAATTGCTGGTTTTAAAAAAGTAACTCATGGCGCTTACGTTCTTCAGCTTCGAGCCTGGGTTTTTGGGAACAAACAAAATGCCATTCAGGGTTTTATAATGATTATTGTTCAAATATTGGCGGCCATTATGACGGCCCATCTTTGGCTTACGGGACAGATATCGGTTGGAATGTTTTTACTGGTTCAAAGTTACACAATAATGATTGGAGGATATTTTTGGGATTTAGGGCGGGCGATGTCCCGATTTACCGAGGCGGTTTCCGATATGGAAGAAATGGTTGAAATATTTAGAAAAACCCCTGACATTCTTGATTTTCCAAACCCGGAAATTTGTAATATCAAGGACGGAGGAATAGAGTTCAAAAATGTTTGTTTTGACTATGACAAGGGAACAGATGTATTTGAAAACTTTTCGCTGAAAATAAAACCGGGAGAAAAAATTGGACTAGTTGGGCATTCCGGTTCCGGAAAAACTACTATCACCAAATTACTTTTGCGTTTCGTTGATGTTTGTTCTGGTAGTATTTTGATTGATGGACAAGATATAAGAAAAATGAAACAAGATGATTTGCGACAAAGCATTTCCTTTATTTCTCAAGAGCCAGTTCTTTTTCACCGAAGTATTAAAGAAAACATTGCTTATAGTTTGCCAACCGCAACGGATGAGGAAGTAATTGAAGTAGCAAAAAAAGCTCACGCCGACGAGTTTATTTCGGAACTGCATATGGGTTACGAAACATTGGTGGGGGAGCGTGGAATTAAACTTTCGGGCGGGGAGCGTCAAAGAGTGGCTATTGCCCGTGCGATGTTGAAACCTTCACCGATTCTTTTGTTAGACGAAGCGACTAGTTCTCTTGATAGTATCAGTGAATCTTATATTCAAGATGCTTTCAATAAATTAATGGAAGGTAAGACTGCAATAGTTATTGCCCATCGACTTTCCACTATTCAAAAAATGGATAGGATTGTTGTTCTCGATCATGGCAAAATTGTGGAAGAGGGAACTCATAAACAATTATTAAGGAAAAAAGGTTTTTATGCCGACTTATGGAATCATCAGACTGGCGGATTTTTAGATTAATATAAAATTATATGAATCCAGAAACCAGGGTTTGTCAAAATTGTAAAAATAATTTTAATATCGGATCGGATGATTTTAAATTTTACGAAAAAATAAAAGTGCCACCACCGACCTTTTGTCCGGAATGCCGAAGTATTCGTCGGTTGTGTTGGAGAAACGTCAGGTCACTCTATAAAAGAGAATGTGGTTTGTGTAAAAAACTTTTGATTAGTATGTATGCCGATGGTCCTGATGTTTATTGCAATGATTGTTGGAATGGAGATAACTGGGATCAATATCGTTCAGGAAAGGATTATGATTTTTCTAAACCATTTTTTGTTCAGCTTAAGGAACTACTGGATGATGCCCCAAGGGTTTTTCAATACCGTTCGGGTAATTTTGTTAACTCTGATTTTTCAAATTACTCAGTGGATAATCGGAATGTTTACTTGGCGTATTCGGCAATAAATTGTGAAGACATAATGTATTCGGAAACAATCGAAAAGTCAAAAAACAGCATAGATTCATATTCTTCCTTTAAAATCGATGGGTGCTCAAATAATGTTGATAGCGATTTAAATTACAATACTCATTATTCAGTAAGGTCTTCTGATTGTATTGATTCATATTTTTTATTTGATTGCAGTAATTGTCAGAATTGCTGTCTTTCATCCAATTTAAGGAATCAAAAATATGTATTTAAAAATCAAAAACTTTCCGAAGAAGAATACAAAAAACAGGTATCAAATCTTCACTTAAATTCCCATTCAGGGATGTCTCAGGCATTAAGCGATTATAATAAATTGATTAAAAATGATACTATCCACAGATATTCTTTAATAATAAATTCAAAATTAGCAGAAGGGGATAATATAAAAAATTCAAAGAACATTAAAGCTTCTTTTGATGTCTGGGATTCGGAAGATATTGCTTATAGTTTTCGTGCTACCCAAGGAGAAAAAGATTCCTATGATGTATCTGGAGGTGGGAGAAATTCTGAACTGACTTATGAAACTTTGGCAGCCAGTATAAGTTCATATAAAAATTTCTTTTGCTATATCACTCTTACTTGTACTGATTGTGAATATTCGGGGATAATGAGAAATTGTTCGAATTGTTTTGGATGTTTTGGCATACATAATGCTGAGTATTGTATTTTAAATAAAAGATATTCGAAAGAAAAATATTTTGAGATGGTTAGTAAAATAAAAAAACACATGAATGACATGCCTTATGTTGATAAAAATGGAAGATTATATAAATATGGAGAATTTTTTCCATTTGAGCTGTCGCCATTTGGATACAATGAAACAAATGCAAATGATTTTTTCTCAATCTCCGAAGGAGAAGCAAATTCAAAAGGTTACAATTGGAAAAAAAGAGAAAAAAGAGAATACAACATAACTACCAAGAGTAGTGATTTACCAGATGATATTAATAATGTTACGGAGAATGTTTTGAATGAAATAATTGCTTGTCCAAATGAAGGTGCTCAGGTTTATCAGTGTACAACAGCTTATAAAATTGTCCCCAATGAACTACAATTCTATAAACAAAAAAGTTTACCACTTCCCAGGTATTGCCCGAATTGTCGACATTATCAAAGACTTAAATTTAGGAATCCTCTAAAACTCTGGCACAGAAAATGTATGAAAAAAGGATGTACTAATGAATTTGAAACTTCCTATTCACCAGAACGATCTGAGATTATTTATTGTGAACGTTGTTATCAGCAGGAAGTTTACTGATTTTACTTTTATTTTGGAGGATTTTTTGCTAGTATGAAGAAACAATGGACCTAAAATATATTAGGAATTTTTCAATTATTGCGCACATTGACCACGGGAAGTCTACTTTGGCTGACCGAATGCTTGAAGTTACCCATACGATAGAAGCTCGAAAAATGCGGGATCAATTTTTAGACTCAATGGAACTTGAACGGGAAAGGGGGATTACTATCAAAATGCAGCCAGTGCGGATGGAGCATACTTTAAACGCTCAAAAATACGTTTTAAACCTTATTGATACCCCGGGGCATATAGATTTCTCGTACGAAGTTTCTCGGGCTTTAAAGGCTGTAGAGGGCTCAATATTACTGGTTGATGCTACTCAAGGAGTTCAGGCACAAACCCTGACTACTCTTGAAATGGCGCGTGAAAGTGGTCTAGTGATAATTCCAGTTTTATCAAAAATTGATTCACCACTTGCTCGGGTGGATGAAGTAAAAATGGAGGTGGCTCTTCTTATTGATATTGATCCGGACAGTGTTTTGGAAGTGTCCGGAAAAACAGGGGAAGGAGTGGAACATCTTCTTTCTGAAGTTATTAAATTGATTCCACCCCCTATAGCGAAAGAGGAACAAAAAAACAAAGATAGTACTCAAGCTTTGGTTTTTGATTTCAAATACGATAGTCACAGAGGAGTGATAGTGTATGTCCGGGTATTTGATGGGCACATTAAGAAAGGTGATTCACTTTTGTTTTCGGTTTCGGGAGAAAAATTTATTGCACTTGAAGTAGGAATCTTTCATCCGGAAGAAACTTCGAAAGATTCAATTGATGCCGGAGAGATTGGTTACGTGGTGACTGGAATTAAAAAACCGGGGATTGCTTCGGTCGGGGATACGATAACTTTCAGTAAAAATCCAGCGGAGGCTTTGCCGGGCTATATGAAACCGAAACCGGTTGTTTGGGCATCTGTTTACCCGGAAGATGCAGATGATTTTGCCAATTTGAAACTAGCGCTTGGAAGGTTACGATTGTCTGACTCCGCATTTTCTTATGAAGAAGAATCTTCCGGGACGCTCGGGAAAGGTTATCGTTGTGGTTTTCTTGGGATGCTTCACTTGGAAATAATTACTGAGCGATTGCGAAGAGAATTCGGACTTCACTTAATCGTGACGATGCCCTCCATTACTTATAAAGTTATTTTGAATAATCATAAAGAAGTGATAATTTACTCACCTCACTTTTTCCCGGAAGACGGTCAAGTCGCTAAAGTCTATGAGCCTTGGGTAAAAGTAAAAATTATTACCCCGCAATCATATTCTAGTGTTTTGATGCCTTTTTTGTTTGACCACGAAGCGATTGTGCACTCGACCGAAAACTTTGGGGATAATCGTTCTGCCATAAATTTGGAAATGCCTCTTCGAGAATTGATGCGAAATTTTTTTGATGATTTAAAAAGTATTACTTCTGGTTATGGGTCCATTTCTTATGAAATTGGGGAATATAAAGAAGCGGATGTTGTTCGGTTAGATATTGTTGTGGCGGATGAAGTTATGATGGCATTTTGCAGAGTGGTTGCCCGCAGAAGAGTTGAAGAAGAAGCGCATACTCAAGTGGACCGATTAAAGAGCATAATTCCGAGACAGCAATTTCCTTTCAAAATCCAAGGCAGAGCCCTTGGGAGAATTATCGCTTCCGAATCAGTTTCAGCCTTCAGAAAAGACGTTTTGATGCATGGTTCAAAGGTTGTGGGCGGTGGTGACGTTAGCCGAAAAAAGAAACTTCTTGAAAAACAAAAAAGAGGAAAAGCAAAGATGAAAGAGAACGCCAAAGTAAACATCACTCAAGACGTATTCCTGAAAATGATGCGGAATGACAAAAAATAAATTATTTTAGCTTGAAAATCGGGGAGTACAGTAAGATCATACTGACGATGATGAGAACGACCAAAACTGACCAAACGATCCGTATCTTTTTTTGATGTTTTTTATCGAAAAGCATGTTATTATCTTAGCATATTATGCGTAATTTTCAAGAAAAAAAAGGTTGGAAATATTATTTGCACTCAAAACTTGTTTTGACTCTACTATTTATTTTATTACTACTTTTTGCTTGGAATGTTTTTGGTCTAATCGGAAAACTGGAAGATACCTATAAAAATAGAAAATCGGAAGAAGCTAAAATTACTGATTTAGAAAAAAGAAAAGCACAACTGTCATCTGACATTGAAAAGTTAAATACTGACAAAGGAAAGGAGGAAGTTATTCGACAAAATTTTGGTTTGGCCAAAGAAGGAGAGCAATTGATAGTAATTGTAGACGATAAAAATAAAACAGCATCCGTACCCCAGCCCGAGAATGGCTTTTTATCCTGGCTTAAAAATATTTTCAAATAAAATGGGATTTTACATTAAGGTAGTTGCTAAAACAGGAGTAAAAAAAGAAAGCATTCTTAAAAAGTCCGTTGACCATTTTATAATTTCAGTTAAAGAAAAGGCTGAGAGAAATACGGCGAACGACAAAATTATTGCAATACTGGCTCAGTATTTTAAGGTTCAAACTGGGAAAGTGCGAATCGTGAACGGCCACCACCATCCCCATAAGCTTATTTTTATTGATATTAAATAATGTTATAATTATGGATATGGAAAATGAAAAATTAAAACAAAAAATAGCGGTTATTGGAGCTGGAGCGGTGGGGGCCACTACAGCATACTCCTTGATGATCAAAAATTTAACAGCCGAAATTGTTTTAGTTGACGTAAACAAAGAAAAAGAAGAAGGAGAATCCTTGGATATGTCGGATGCTATGTCTTTCTCAGAAACTGGAGGGGTAAAAGCTGGAGATTATAAAGATGTAAAAGACGCAGATATAATAATTTTGACCGCCGGAGTGGCCCAGAAACCTGGAGAAACAAGATTAGACTTGGTGGCGAAAAATAAAGCAATCACGATCTCTATTTTTAAGGAAGTTGGAGAAATAAAGTCTTCTGCCATAATTGTGGTAGTCAGTAATCCGGTGGATGTTATCACATACTTAGTCCAAGAAATTTCCGGACTACCAAAGAATCAAGTATTCGGCACCGGGACAGGTTTGGATACTGCGCGGCTTCGTTCAAATTTGGCCAAGCGTTTTGATGTTGACAGTAAACAAGTAGAAGGCTTTGTTCTAGGAGAGCATGGCGATAGTGAATTTGTCGCTTGGAGTACTGTAAGTATAGGAGGGAAGCCAATTAAGGAAATTTTAAAAGAAGAAGAAATGATTAAAATTGCCGATGAAGTGAAAAACGAAGTTTACGAAATCATTAAAGATAAAGGCGCAACTTATTATGGAATCGCTATGGTGGTGGCAGATATAGTTGAAGCACTTATTCTTGACCAAAATAAAATTTTACCGGTATCCAGTCGTTTGAAAGATTGGAATGGAGTGAGCGATGTTTGTCTTGGGTCTACGGCAGTTGTCGGGGCAAGTGGAATTGTAAAACCTTGGCCCATTGAACTGACTGAAGCGGAAAAAATAAAGTTTCAAGATTCGGCCACAAAAATAAAACAGTATTTATAAAATGGAAAATAAAAATGTCGTATGTCAAAACTGCAAATCTGATTTTATTATCGAACCGGAAGATTTTGGCTTTTACCAAAAAATAAAGGTTCCTCCGCCGACCTGGTGTCCGGAATGTAGGATAATCAGGAGAAATGCTTCCAAAAATGTTTGGACAGTTTATTGGCGCAATTGCAATAAATGCAACAGAAAGATTTTATCAATGTATAACAAAGATAATCCTGTTTCTGTACTTTGTTCAAAGTGTTGGTGGGCTGATGATTGGGATGGAACTGAATATGCTATGGATTACAATCCCAAACGCACATTTTTTGATCAACTTTATGAACTTTCACGGAATGTTCCTTGGGTGGCCACTGAAACCCTTGGTCCAAGTATGATAAATTCGGAATATTGTAACGGAGCAACTTGGCTCCGAAATTGTTATCTTACTTTTTGGGCTGACTACTGTGAAAACATAGCTCACTCTTCCATTCTTTTTAAATTTAAAGATTCTTCAGATTGCATGCGCGCCAGGGAATCGGAACTTTGCTATGAATCTATTGGAATAAATAAATGCTACGGTACATTTTTTTCTGAAGAATGCGATGCCTGCACAAATATATGGTTTTCTCGCAATTGTTACAATTGTGCAAATTGCATTGGTTGTGTAAATCTTCGGGGAGCGTCCAACAGTATTTTTAATGTTAAGTATTCTAAGGAAGAATATTCAATAAAAGCAAAAGAACTTGGGCTTGAGTCGTGGCAAGGTATCCAGAGTTTAAAGGGGAAAGCAAAAACTTTTTGGTTTAACAAACCCTACCGAGAATATACTGGGAATTCCTTGAACTTAAACATCACGGGTGAATATGTATTTGAGTCAAAAAATTCTAAAGATTTGTATTTATGCACTAATGTTGAAAACTCTCGGTACTGTCAATTTGTAACCGTGCCAACAACAAAAGATTGTTATGATTATTCCGGTTGGGGAGCAAATGTGGAATTGATTTATGAAGCACATTCAACCGGAGAAAAAGCAAGTAATATAAAATTTTCTTTTAGTGGTTATCCCGATACTTATAATACAGAATATTGTATGTGGGCGACTTCAGCAAAAGATTGTTTTGGTTGTGTAAGTTTGAAAAGAAAAAAATATTCTATCCTAAACAAGGAATACGGTAAAGAAGAATATGAAAAACTAAAATCACAAATAATTGAAGATATGAAAAAAAATCCTTTTATAGACAAAGAAGGGCGTATCTGGAGTTATGGAGAATTTTTTCCTTATAATATCAGCATGTTTGGGTACAATGAAACAGATTCTATGAGATTCTTTCCTAAAACAAAAGAGGAAGCACTAAAGGAAGGTTATAGTTGGTATGACGGAGAACAAGCGGAATATGAGACCACTATTTTATCAAAAGATTTACCTGATAAAATTTTTGATACTCCGGAAACAGTTATAGATGAAGTTTTAGAATGTGAGAATTGCAAACGGGGATACAAAATTGGTGTTTTGGAATTTTCTTTATTAAAGAAAATGAATATACCTATTCCTCATAATTGTCCTAAGTGTCGATCAATTTCTCATTTTTCACGGCTTAACCCAATGCAGCTATGGAAAAGGAATTGTCCTAAGTGTCAGAAAGAGATAAACACTGCCTTTGGTCCTGACAGAAAGGAAATAATTTTTTGTGTCTCATGTTACCAACAAGAGGTTTATTAGCTTTTAGTGTAAAATATATTTATATATGGAAAATAAAATAACCAAAATTTTGGCAGAAGAGATAAAAGATTCACGAGGGAACCCAACTTTGAGAGTCACGGTTTTTGTCGGAGGTTTGGCAGATAGTTTTTCCGTTCCTTCTGGCGCATCAACCGGGATCAATGAAGCACATGAACTGAGAGACCTTGATGGCAAGGGAGTGAAATTTGCGATTGATAAAGTAAATAATATAATTGCTCCGGCTTTAATAGGTATGGATGTATTAAATCAAATGGAAATTGATCGAATCATGCTTGCGCTTGATAGTACAAAAAATAAAGACAACCTGGGGGGAAATAGCATGATTGGAGTTTCTGTCGCAGTGGCGAAAGTCGCCGCCAAAGTTTCTGGGGTAGAAGTGTATGAGCACTTGCGAACCTTGGCAGAGATAAAGCCATCCAGACGGACACCGCACTTGTATATGAATTTGATTAATGGAGGAAAACACGCAAAAAATGATTTGGCTTTTCAGGAGTATCATGCTGTTTCAAATACTGAAGATATACGTGAAGCAGTCGAGATTGGAATTAAAATTCAAAATTCTTTAAGGGAAATAATTATGGGAGAGTTTGGTGAAGATTCATTAGTCCTTGGAGATGAAGGTGGGTATGCTCCCAAAATCAGTGACATTAGAAAGCCATTAGAATATCTGAGTAAAGCTTTAAAAATGAATGGCTTTGAAAATAAAGTACGTTTAGCGCTTGATGTGGCAAGTTCTTCTTTTTATCAAAATGGAATGTATAAAGTGGATTGTAAAGAAATTCCAAAAGAAGAACTAGCAAATATTTATGACTCGTTAATTAAAGAATTTGATTTGATTTCTATTGAAGATCCGTTTGATGAAGTGGACTTTGAAAGCTTTGCTAAATTAAAAGAAGACCAGGATGGCTTGATAGTAGTGGGGGATGATTTAACTGTTACTAATAAAATTCTTTTACGGGAAGCAATCGATAAAAAAAGCGTTAACGGAATGATTATTAAACCAAATCAAATTGGAACATTGTCTGAGACTCTTGAAACCATGCGTCTTGCTCGAGAAAATGATATTGAACTCATTGTGAGTCACCGCAGCGGAGAAACAGACGATGATTTTATCGCCGACCTCGCCTACGCTTTCGGTTGTTATGGTTTAAAATCAGGCTCACCCGTCAAGCCTGAAAGGATGGTAAAATATCAAAGATTGATAGAGATTTCGAAAATATAAAATATGCTATAATATGCATAAGCAAAAGTAGCTTATTATTATTTTAAGGTATAAATTTTAACAATTATGATAGAAGAAAAAAAGGAGAATTTTGTAAAGTGGTATAACGAAGTCGGAATTAAAGATGTGCCGATTGTTGGGGGGAAAAATGCAGCACTAGGAGAAATGTTTTCGAATTTAGTGCCACTCGGAGTAAATATTCCAAATGGATTTGCTTTGACTGCCGATGCTTACCGATATTTCTTTGAAAAGACGGGCTTGGATAAAGAAATTGAAAGAATTTTTGCTGATTTGGATACTAAAAGTATTAAGAATTTACAAGCCCACGGCAAAAAAGTTCGTGAGGCAATTTTGAAAAAAGAATTTCCACCTCTTTTGCACGACACGATTGTGGAATCTTACGCCAAATTTGAAGAAAAGTTTGGTAAAAACGTTGATGTCGCAGTACGTTCAAGTGCCACTGCCGAAGATTTACCAGGAGCATCCTTTGCCGGGCAACAAGAAACATACCTGAATGTTCGAGGGATTAAAGATGTACTTCTATCTTCCCGAAAATGTATTGCTTCGCTCTTTACTGACCGAGCAATCTCTTACCGGGTGGACAAAGGTTTTTCTCATTTTGATGCAGCACTTTCGGTAGGGATACAACACATGGTTCGTTCAGACGAATCTGTTTCTGGAGTTGCTTTTACTATTGACACAGAAACGGGTTTTGATAAAGTGATTGAAATTAACGGTATTTGTGGTTTGGGAGAATTTATCGTGCAAGGAATTGTGATTCCAGATGAATTCGTAATTTTTAAACCAACTCTCGAGAATGGGCACAAATCTATCATTTCCAAAAAACTCGGAAAGAAAAACATAAAACTTGTTTACAAAAAAGGTGAAGGTACGAAACAAGTAAATGTACCGAAAGCAGATAGCGAAAAATATTGTTTAACTGACGAAGAGGTGATTAAGCTTGCTAAGTGGTGCCTTGAAATAGAAAAATATTTTTCCAAAAAAGTTGGACACTATCAACCGATGGATATTGAATGGGCAAAAGATGGTAGGACGCAAGAATTATTTATTGTGCAAGCCCGTCCCGAGACAGTGCAAGCTGGAAAGGATAAAAATGTTTTAAAAGAATACAAACTAGGGAAAAAGTCGGAGGTGATTACGACTGGAATCTCAGTAGGTGGGAAAATTGGCGCGGGAAAGGTGCGAATATTGAAGACCGCCAAAGAAATCTCTAAATTTGAAAAAGGTGAAGTCTTGGTAACCGAGATTACCGACCCGGATTGGGAACCAATTATGAAAATAGCGAGTGCGATCGTGACCGACAAAGGCGGACGAACTTCGCATGCTGCAATTGTTTCTCGAGAGCTTGGAATTCCGTGTATCGTTGGTTCGGGTAATGCTACAAAAACACTAAAAAACGGACAAGAAGTGACTGTAGATTGCGCATCCGGTGAAGTTGGGAATGTCTATGCTGGTATTTTACCATTTGAAGTTTTGGAGCATAAGCTCGATAAGTTACCCGAACTTTCCGTAAAAATAATGGTCAACATCGGTTCTCCTGATGAAGCCTTCCAAAATCATGCTTTACCGGTTCAAGGAGTGGGGCTTGGCCGACTCGAATTTATCATTGCTTCTCATATAAAAATTCACCCGAATGCATTGCTTGATTTCAAAAAACTGAAAGAAGATAAAAATCCCGAAACCAAAAAAATAGTAGAAATGATCGAAAAAGAGACTTATGGTTATGAGAATAAAGCCGATTATTATGTAGATCAATTGGCTCTTGGAATTGCAAAAATTGGGTCAACTTTGTATCCACACGATGTCATAATTCGTTTCTCCGATTTCAAAACGAACGAATATTGTACCTTACTCGGTGGTGCGGCTTACGAACCAAAAGAAGAAAACCCGATGATTGGTTGGCGTGGAGCGTCTCGATATTATGATCCAAAATTTAAAGAAGCATTCGGGCTTGAAGTGAAGGCGATGAAACGTGTCCGAGAAGATATGGGGCTCACGAATGTCATTCCAATGATTCCATTCTGCCGAACTCCGGAAGAAGGGAAACAAGTGATTGATACGATGAGAGAGTTCGGATTAGACCGTGCAAAAGATAATACTTTGAAGGTGTACGTAATGTGTGAAATTCCATCCAATATTTTATTAGCGGATGAATTCCTGGAAGTTTTTGATGGAATGTCTATCGGCTCAAACGATTTAACCCAGCTTACTCTTGGCATTGACCGCGATTCTGGTATTGTCACTCATATTGCCGACGCAAACAATCCTTCGGTAAAAAAATTGATTGCTGAAATTATTCACAAATGTAAAGCGAAAGGAAAGTATATCGGTATCTGTGGACAAGCACCAAGCGATTATCCTGACTTTGCGAAATTCTTGTTGGATGAAGGCATCGAAAGTATGTCGCTTAATCCTGATACGGTTATCAAAACAATTCTTGCGCTAGGAGGGATGAAATAAAAATAAATCAATTAGATTATTGTAATACTATTAGTTAGTTAGTGCGGCCGGGGAGAATCGAACTCCCGCCTGATGCTTGGGAAGCACCAGTTCTACCACTAAACTACGACCGCTGAAAACTTATATACCCTTACTACAAAATAAATCTACCTAGGTAAACTACACGACCACAATACCCTTAATATAGCGTTATTTTTGACGCTTGACAAGCATGCTATAATAGAAAGATAGGACCATTAATAGTTAACTGTCAGTATAAAAAAAATATATGAAAAAAGTAGAAATATACTCAACCCCAACGTGCCACTTTTGTCACATGGCCAAAGACTTTTTTAATGCAAATAATATTGCTTACACCGAATACAATGTAGCAAGCGATTTGGCTAAAAGAAAAGAAATGGTAGACCTTACTAGTCAGTTGGGCGTGCCGGTAATAGTGATAGATGGCGATTGGGCCGTGGGTTTCAATAAGCCAGCGGTGGCTAAAATGTTAGGACTGGTTTAAAATTATTAAATGAAAAATGTTTTCAAAAACATAGGTGCCCTTTTGGTTTTAGGGGCATTTGTTTTTGTCTTTCAGGTTGCAATCAAAAAGGAATATCGCAACCTCCGGGATAAATTATTTCCGTGTGATTTTACTATTCCTTACCAAATAGGTATCTATGATGATCGTTTTGGAGTTTCAAAAGACGAATTTCTTGTTTCAATCGAAAAAGCGGAAAAAATCTGGGATAATGCAATCGGCAAGCAATTGTTTCTAAATGAATCGGATCAGAAATTTAAAACGGAAGATTTGAAAATAAATTTGGTATATGATGCAAGACAGGATAGTACTCAAAAATTAAACGAACTAGATTCAGTGATCGATACTAATAAAAGCTCATACGAAAAAATGAAAGCTGAGTATGATAAATTGAAAGCCGATTATTTAAAAAATAAAAATACTATTGATCTCTCAAACGAGTCGGAAGTAAGTGCATTCAATCAAAAAGTAGATGAGTTGAATAATTTAGCAAATGAACTAAATAAAAGTGGAATGGCCGTAAACAACAAAGTGTCAGAATATAACAAAATTGACCAAGGGTTGGGAAATGAATTTGAAGAAGGGATTTACAAAAGCAGCAAGGACGGCGAGGAAATAGACATCTATCAATTTAAAGATAAGGATAATTTGGTTAGAGTTTTAGCCCACGAACTCGGCCATGCTCTTTCTTTAGATCATTCGGAAGATCCAAATTCCATAATGTATTATTTAAATTCTGGTGATGGGCTTATTCCGTCACCAGACGACATTAAGATGCTCAAAAACCATTGTGAAATAAAATAAATTTGTGCCCTCACCCCGAATCGAACGGGGATCTACTCCTTAGGACGGAACTGTTCTATCCATTGAACTATGAGGGCAATATCTATAAGATAACACATAAAAAGCTATAAGAAAATTGGATTTAATAAGACTTTATGATAAAGTAATAATATGGATTCACAATCCGAACAAGTTCTCAAGGAAACACTTGAACTTACAAGGGAGAATAATAAATTGCTCCATAAATTATGGAAAGCACAAGTGTGGGCAAATATTATGCGAGGTATTTATTGGTTTATCCTGATTGGAGCGAGCGTAGGGGCATTTTATCTCCTACAGCCATATGTAAATAAAATGGTGAGTCTTTATAACCAAGTTTCCGGTTCAACTAAAAATACAAATAGTTTAGATTTTAATTCAATTGGAGGATTATTGAATAATTATAAAATCACCCCGAAATAATTTTTTTGAAATGAAATAACCAATGCCGAGGTAGCTCAGTTGGTAGAGCGCTCCCCTGAAGAGGGAGATGTCACCAGTTCAAGTCTGGTCCTCGGCACAAAAGAAAAAAATCCCGCCGGAAGCGGGATTTTTCAGATTAGATTGATTTTACTTTCACACTTGTTTTTCGGTCTTTGTCTATCTTTGGAAGTCGGACGGTTAGGAGTCCGTGTTTTTCAGTCGCTTCTGATTCTTCTGGATCGATTTCGGCTGGAAGAAGAACGGTCCTGGAAAATGCTCCCCAGTATAATTCTTTAGTGAAGAAATTTTCTTCATTGATACTTCTTGATTCTTCTCTTTTCCCTCGGATAGTTATCATGTCTCGAGAGATAGTTAACTCCAAATCTTCTGGTCGTACTCCGGCTACCATAGTTTGAACGACAAGCTCACCCGGAGTCTGGTAAACGTCCACAGTGAGTTCCGCTTCTTCATTTTCTTCTTCAATCCAGTTTTCTTTTTTATCACCCTTCACCGGAAGCCTTCTTGTTTCTTCCACTTCTTCTTCCGCTTTTATATTGCCCGTTAATCTTTCAAAAAAACTTCTTTTTTTAGTTTCTGTCATATAAATTAATTGGTTATTAAATTTGCACTACTTATTCTTCTAATTTTTTCAAATAGTAGTAAATTGATAATTGTTGCGACCCACAAGAAAGCGAATACTTTTAGAAAATCACTTCCGTTATTGTTCATTATAAAAAAATTAAAGCTACTATGCAAGGCGACAGCTAATATTATTCCAACCAAAAGATAGACTTTCTTATTTAACGCTCCCATATAGAAAGACAAGCCAACTGAAATCCCGATTATCCCGCTTGAAACAGCGTGAAGGAGGGTTGAACCCAAGAACCTAAGATTCCCAGTCATAAGACTAATGGTTGACTCGTTAAGAAGAAGTGGCTTTATTAAAAACAGTATGTTTTCAAAGGCAGCAAAACCAAGTGCGACGGTTATTAAAAATATTGGCCAGTCGATTGGCTTGTGAAGGTATTTTGTTTTGTATAATAGTAATATTACTGCCAGATATTTTAAAATTTCCTCAATGCTTGCCCAGAGGATAATTTGCAAATTGCCGGAACTGATGACTTTCTGGATAAATTGTTGAAGTGGTACAGCAAAAAAAACCAAAGTCATCCCAATAATAAAACAAAAAGTGACCAGTCCTGTAGGTTCCGGGTCTTCTCTGTCTTCGTTTAGCCAGAACCATAGCCACAAAAGGGCAGGGATAATTCCTTCTAGTACAGCGATAACAAGAACTTTTGGATTGTGTAATAGATTATTCATAGTTTGGCCAACTCTCAACTAGTAATAATCTTTTATTCTTAGTAGGTATCATTGACCAGATTTCTTCGGTGACAAAGGGAATGAAAGGATGAAGCACTTTCAAAAGGATATTTAGTTGCAAGTAGAGCAATGTTTTTGCGGATTCGGCATTGTTATTTTTTAAAATTTTCTCTTTTGATCGCTCAATCAAGATATCGGCAAAAGTGTGCCAGAAATAATGATAAAGTTTTTCGGCCACAAGGGAATATCGGAACTCGTTCATTTCTTTTGAAATTTCTTTTATTAAATCAATCAGCTCTTTTTGAGATATTGTATCTTCTTCATCAAGCGGTGGAATTTTATTAATATCAAGATCACTTGTTTTTTCTAAAATAAAACGGGAAGCATTCCAGATTTTGTTGGTAAATTTCCCATAACCTCGGATGTCGTTTTCATTCAGTTTCAAGTCGTTTCCTGGAGTGTTCCCGATAATCATCGCCATACGCAGGGCGTCGTTGCCGAATTTAGCAATAATGGTTAGTGGGTCAACTGCTTTTTCACCCATAGACTTAGACATTTTTTTGCCATCGGCAGTGCGAACCATCCCATGGAAGTAAACATTTTCGAATGGAATTTCTCCCAGCAAATATTCGGACATTAAGATCATGCGGGCAATCCAAAAGAAAATAAGATCGTGACCTGTTTCAAGTACTGTGGTTGGGTGGTATTTTTCCAAGTCTTCTGTTTTTTCTGGCCAGCCAAGTGTGGAAAAAGTCCAAAGTCCTGATGAGAACCAAGTATCAAGGGTATCTTCGTCTTGAGTCCAGCCTTTTTCTTTTGGAGCTTCCAGGCCACAATAAACTTCCTTGTCTTTGTACCACACAGGAATTCTATGCCCATACCAAATCTGTCTCGAAATACACCAATCACGTAAGTTTTCAATCCAGTTGAAATACACTTTTTCAAAGTGATTTGGCAAGATTTTTATTTTTCCATCGCGGACCGGCTCGAGCATGAGCTCTTTCAAGCTTTTATCACTTCGGCTTGGAATTTTTTTATTCACGTCAATAAACCATTGCTCCATTATTTGCGGTTCAATGATTCCTCCTGAGCGCTCAGCGGTCGCTACTCGGTTCACGTAGTTTTCATCAATCGAAACAACCAATCCTTTTTCTTTTAATTTATCAACTATTTTTTCTCGAGCCTCAGTAATTTTCATTCCGGCAAATTCATTCGCAACCGGAAGCAGTTTCCCGTATTTATCGATGATTTGTTCTTTCTCGAGTTTATATTTTTCAGCTAAGGCAAAGTCTTCGTGCGAATGCCAGGGTGTAATGGTCATCACTCCGGTGCCGAATTCCATATCGATCATCTCATCTTTGATAACGGTTGCTTCTATCGGTCCGTTTATCCATTCAACCGTCATTTTGTCTCCGTGATTCCATTTCTGGTATCTTTTATCATCCGGGTGCATTACCACGTATTTATCGCCGAATTTTGTTTCTGGTCTGGCTGTGCTTATTTCAAAAGGGCCGTATTTAAAAGTATAAAATTTGTTTTTCTTTTCTTCGTAAACTATTTCGTCATCTGAAATAACCGTTTGACCTTTCGGGTCCCAGTTTACAATGCGGTGTCCGCGGTAGATAAGTCCATCGTCATACATTTGTTTGAAAGCAGTGCGAACGGCAAGATTTCTTTTTTCGTCCAAAGTAAAAGCTTCTCGGGACCAATCAAGCGAAGCGCCCATTTTTTTGCATTGGTTCACAATAGTGTCATGTGAGTCCTGGGCAAATTTTTCAACTCGCTTCATAAATTCTTCTCGGCCCATTTCTTTTCTTTTCAGTCCTTCTTTTTCCAAAAGTTTTTCAACCTTGGTTTGGGTCGCGATAGCAGCATGATCCGTGCCTGGGAGCCATAGAGTATTTTTACCTTGCATACGGGCATAGCGGACCATTATGTCTTCGATTATTAAAGTGAGAGCGTGTCCGGTATGTAAATTACCAGTTACGTTTGGTGGGGGAAGGACAATTGAGAAATACGGGGCATCAGGCTTGGTAATGCCTTTTTCAATACTAACGTCCGGGTTAAAGAATCCACTTTCTTCCCAAAGTTTGTATATTCTTTCTTCTGTTTTTTTAGGGTCGTAGGGCTTAAGTAATTTCTCGTCCATACCCATTTATCTTATCATTTTTAATGATATTTTTCAAAAAAAGAAAATTCGGGGACGGATTTTAGTTTTTTTCAAAAGCGATCTTGATAATTTCAGAAAAATGTTCCCAAGGTATTTTGGTAGGGGGAGTAGAGTCAATACTTATTCCTCCGTTTTGGATTGAATTGGTTGCCGGGTCATAGTACCAATTTGGAACTTCGTTTATTTTTCCCGGAGCCGAAAGTTCTTCGTAAGTCTTCTCAGATTCCTTGCCTGTTTCAGAATAAATCTCACTGGTGCGGATGACAGCTGCTAATCTTTCCAATAAAATCTTTTCTCTGTTTTTCTGTGGACGGGACAAAATGTTCACGTGTCCACTACTTCTTTTTTGAACTACAATATCATATTGTCCTCCGGCTTGAGCGCGTAAAAATCCGGGCAAACTCACATTGTCGGATTCTACCAGGATGGCTTTAAAGTCCTGAAGCTTCACTTCTTTTATTTTGCCGTTTTTAGAAAGTTCATCAAATATTTTTGGTAGTTCCACGATTCTTCTGTTTTCTTGTAAGTAGTGTGCGTCCAGTAGGGGGATAATAGTATTTACAACCTTATCTGGATCGTCGGGGTATTCTTTATTCATCGAAGAAACCAAACCCGAAAGTCCGAATGTTTTATCGAGTGGGTCTTTTGAAATTGTTCCAAGTCCAAATTTGTCGTCTCTTTCGGTATACCTAAGAAGTTTTGAGAGAGATGGGTCTCGATCTATTCCTAAATCTTGGGCCACCAAGAGGGAAGCAGTTGTTTGATTTTTTTTCCCATGGTGGTTATAAGGTCCTGTCCCTACATCAATCAATATTTCTCCCGCTTGGATATGTTCTTCGTTTGTTTTAACCGAACCGGCGTTTGGGTCCTTGTAGATTTTTGCTTCCATTATCCCTGGGTATTTTTTGGTGCCAAAATACTTCAGTAAATATATGGCCAAGATGGTATCAGGCTGAGCCCTGACTGGAATGATTATTTTAGTGATTGGCATAAAAATATTATACATTTTAAAGGCTTTTTTAGGCACTTGACAAAGTCCCCAAAATTTGCTATACTATACCCAGAATAAGTACCTTGCGTTAGCTATACGTTTGAGGGAAATATTCCAGAAAAATTCATAAAATCCTAAATTTTACCGTTATGCCGAAATCAGAACTTCATGGAAAAGCCATCAGGACCAACAAGGGTAACCTGCTGTGTTGCATTGAAATTAATGGTAAGGAATTCTTTTTTGCCATGAACTCTCTTGGTGGAAGATTCTTCTTCAAACACGAAACCGAAAGAGGGAAATATCTCAATGTAAAAGAATGGGTGCATGATCTTGCTACGTGGCCGGGTGCAGAAATCGAAACCTTAACAGGAGACGAACTTGCAAACGCTATGCAGCTTGCTCCAATCATTGCAGCAGACTTTACTGCTGGAATGAGCCCCGCGCAAATAGCTGCCCTTCCTCCGGATCACATGATCGAGTTCAAATAATCCAAGCCTCGAGAGATTCGAGACACAAACCAGCGCAGATTCGATATTTCGGATCTGCGCTAAAAATTTGCCAATTTTTTAATTAAATCGAAGGTTTCCTTCGGCTTTTATTTTTGAGTGAGGTGTTCCTTTCATTCCTTTTTCTAAAAATTTTAAATATCCCACTATTCCGATCATCACCGAGTTATCGGTAGCTAATTTTTTGGAAGGGAACAATACTTTGATTTTTTTTCCGCCAGAGGCGGATCCGCCTAAGACGGAAATTTCTTTTTTTAGATATTTATTTCCCGAAACTCCGCCAGCCACAATCAAAGTTTTGGCACCGTATTTTTCGATTGCTTTTCTTGTTTTGTGGACCAAGGTTTCTACGACTGCATCTTCGAATTCTTTCGCAATCATTTGTTTTATTTTTTCATTTTGTAAAATGTTGGAATCTTTTTCTTTTAAATCTCTTATTAAATAAAGTACCGCAGTTTTTAATCCAGAAAAAGAAAAGTCAAAATTTTTGCTGTATATCATTGGTCTAGGTAAAGAAAAACCAAGCTTCTTCGGGTACGCAATTTTATTGCTAGAAAATTGCTGAAGTTCTCGCGCCGACGCGCTCGAAACCCCCTCTGAATCTTGTTTTTCTTTGCCTCTTAAACTCTCTGCCAATTTTGAAATTTCAGGTCCACCGGGATATGGAAGTCCGAGCATTCGGGCGACCTTGTCAAAAGCTTCACCAGCTGCGTCGTCTAAAGTTTCCCCGATGATTTTATAATCTCGCCAGGTTTTTGATAATACGAGTTCTGTATGACCACCAGAAACGAGGAGGGAAAGAATTGGGAAATTATTCTTTGGTAAATTTATTTTGAATTTTTTCTTGTTTTCTCCAAAGACGGAAACGATATGGCCTTCCATATGGTTAACTGGAACAAGTGGGACATCCCATTTTTTTGAAAGTTCTTTGGCAAACACAATTCCGGTCCAAAGAGCTGGCTCAAGTCCAGGGCCGTATGTGACGGCAATAGCATCAACCGGTTTTTTCTTTTTATCCAAGTGGGCTTTCTTTAAAGTTTTGTCGAGCAGGATTGGTAAATTCTTTAAGTGTTCTCTTTTAGCAAGGGCAGGGAAGACTCCGCCGAAAGGGACGTGGATTTTTATTTGAGAATTCAAACTGTCGGCAAGGATCTGAAAAGACGAATTGTTTAATCCGCCGGAACACCCCAATATACTTACGCCTGTCTCATCGCAAGATGTTTCAATGCTCAATATTTTCATATTAAGTAATTTAGCTTATTTGAAAAAAAATTACCACTATTTTTTCATTTTACGAATAAAAATATGTTATAATTAATTCGAATGCCTATTTTATTTGGCAAAAATAAGGAAAGAAAAAGGAAAATCTTTTCAAGAATTTTCTTTGTTTTTACGTTAATACTTGTTACTTTTGTTTGTTTCCGAGCAGGCCATGCGGCTGGTACGACAAAATACGCACGATCTGTTGGAGGGAATTGGTCGTCTGATGTTACCTGGAGTAGTACTCCGAATGGCATTGCGGACACTCTCGCCCCGACTGCATTTGATGATGTAATTTTTAACGCAAGTTCAGGAAATGTGACAGTTAATACTACTACATCCGTGACAAAGACTTTGAATATGACAGGTTCTGCCGGGACTTTAACCATTACCAATGCCATGAAACTATCTGTATCTGGAAGTGTAACATTAGCGGCTGGAAAATTTGTGGCAGGTGGTGACACAGCAGAACTTGCAATTCTTGCAACTGGAACTTTGATTACTGCAGGAAATACACTTGGAGCTTTGACTTTCAATGGTTCAGGGCAGACATTTACGGTTGGTGATGCAATAACAACAAGGACATCATCTATTGTGACTTTAAATATGGGAACTTTAATTACTGGTGCTTTTACTCATACTTGGGGTGCTTTTAATACTTGTTTTACTAATAGTCGAGGATTAGACATTTCTAATTCGACGATAAATTTAGTAGCAAGCGGTGGGTATTGGTATGCTTGTAATAATGCAATATCGCCTTTTGCTGCTACAAATTCCACTTTAAATTTTACTGGTTCTAATATGAGAATTTTTGGCAATAATTTTACATCCCCCGTTTATAATAACATAAACGCCACAGGTTCAGGCTCTTTTGGTATAGATTATTCTATGAGTGTTAATAATTTCAATCGGACCGGAACTGTTGTAGGAGATTCACTTATTTTAGGAATTGGTGGCCAAGTTTTTGGTTTAAATATTTCAAACGGTGGAAATTTAACGTTGAAAGGTGGGGCTGATAACCGATATCGAATTTTAGTTACTTCACTGACTCTTGGTGCTCGAAGAACTATCACCTTAGGTACTGGAGTTACAACTTCTATGCAAAGAGTAGATTTCAGAGACATTGGTTTTGGATCAGCAATTGATTTATCAGGAATTATGGGTGGAAGTGGAGATATGGGTGGAAATAATAATATAACATTTAACTCTCCTCGAACTCTTTATTGGTATTCACCAAACGCAATAGCTAATCAATCATTTTATTACTCAGCTTACAACAACACTGGTTCACCAAATATAAATTCATGGTGGACAGGAAGCGGTGGAACAGGGACACAATTAACAGGAGTTGATAGCCCCCTATTGCAAGACAATATAATTTTTAACGCAAGTTCTATCAGGGCTACGGGAACAAATATTAAAATAGATCAGCCAGATCTTGGTACAGATATTACTTCGACTAATATTACCAACAATCCAATTTGGTATGACACCCTTATGCCTACATATGTTTATATAATGGGGTCTTTGTCTTTTGGAGCAGTTCAGACGAGTAATGTTATGACTAGTAGTTATAATTTTTATGGGAGAGGGACGCATACTCTGACAAGTGGCGGAAAATTGTTAAATGGAATTATATCTTTTTATAACTACGGTGGAAGTATGACCTTACAAGATGATATTACTTTTTATTATGCTATTGGTTTTAATGCTGGAACCTTTAATGCTAATAACAAAAATCTTACCAGTAATAGTTATGGATTTAGTTTTAGTGGGGCGACAGTTAACATGGGTTCAGGAACATGGAAAACATTAAGAACAGCAGGAGGGGATACTGTTTTTAGTTATGTTTCAGGGGTTTTAAATGCTCAGAATTCAACTGTTGAACTGGGGGGAGATGCTACCACAGGGATAAGATCTCTAGCTGGAGCAATAACACTAAACAATTTGACATTTTCAGGTAAATCCACTTCGACTGCTACTTGGCAATTTAATGAAAATGTAACTATTAACGGCATTCTAAGCATTTCTTCTCCTAATATAATCCGAGTAACAGGGGGTAAAACTATTACTCTTGGGTCTTCGGCAAGTCTAGTCGCTAATGGCACAAATGGTAATTTAATAAATTGGAGTGTTGTTTCTGGTACAAACCCTTGGACACTTTCAAAGTCAGGCGGAACAGTGAATGTAAATTATAATTCTTTCACTTATTCGACTGCCTCAGGTGGAGCGAGTTTTATTGCTCATGCTTCAACCAATGGGGGCAATAATACTGGTTGGACTTTTCAGACTGCAAGATTTTGGGTAGGTGGTGCAGGAAATTGGTCTGATACAACCCATTGGGCGGCGACTTCAGGAGGTACAGGAGGTCAGTCAGTGCCTACCTCTGCCATAGATGCTTATCTTGATGCAAATAGTGGTGCGGTGGCAGTGACAGTAGACGGAACAAATTCAACGGCGAATAATTTGGACTGTACTGGGTTTACTGGTTCTTTATATGGAGTTGCAGTTGCTACTCCATTCTATATCTATGGAAGTATGATCTTATCATCAACAATGTCTTTTACTCAAGCTGTTGGTTTGGTTGTAAATTTTAGTGGAAATTCGATAGGGAGAACAATTACGACTGCTGGGCAAACACCAAGTTACTTTGTCTTTAATTTAACAGGAGGTGATATCACCTTACAAGACAATTTAACTCTTAACCAATATTGGAGATTTGGTGAGAGGGCGACAATGACAGGAGGAACAGTTTCAACTAATGGGAAAACAGTTAATGTTAGTGGACAAAGTTTTGACTACACGACTGTTTCTGGTGGAACTTTTAACATGACAAATTCAACGATAAGTTTTTCGGGAGGAAATAGGACACCTTCAGTTGGTTTCAGTCCCAATATGACTTTAATTACAACGGGATCAACAATAAATTTAAGTTTAAACACCTCCTATAATACCTTTGATGGAGGAAACCACATTTTTAATGGGACAATTAATTTTACTGGATTAACAGCAACTAATTCACACACAATATTAGGTACAAATACTTTTCATAACCTCTCTTTTGATGGTTCATCAAAAACTTTGCAGACAATGATTTTAAGTTTAGGAGCCAATCAAACTATTGATAGCACCGGAACTCTAACTTTAAAAGGTGGTGCTGACAATAGGTATAGACTATTAATTCAATCAAATACACTAGGTACTCGGAGAACAATTACTTTAAATTCTGGGGCCACAACTTCAATGCAAAGAGTAGATTTTATGGATATTGGGTTTGCTTCACTAATTGATTTATCCGGAATTGCAGGAGGTTCAGGAGATGCTGGAAATGCAGCTGGAAGTAATATTACTTTTAGTCCTTCAAGGAATTTATATTGGAAAACTACTACTAGTAGTACAAAATATTGGTCCGCTTATACTGGAACAAATCCTTGGCATATAGATTCTACTAGTGGGGCCTCTCTTTCTGGAGTAGATTCTCCATTAGCACAAGATAATGTTTTTTTTGTTAGCGATTCTGTCGTTAATTCTACAACTATAACTGACGATCAAGTACGTTTGGGTAAAAATATAGATTTTTCTGGTATTAAAGCTTCTAGTTTTACATTTGATAGACCAAGTTTTTTTGCTGAAATTTTTGGAAGTTTGACAATGCCAAATGCAGTTCAATGGAATGTTGGAAGTACTTATGGAATTTATTTTAGAGGAAGAGATGGTAATTCTTATACTGTTGATTTTGGAAATCCATCAGCTGCTATTGCATTTAGTCCTTTATTTTTTTCTTATAATGCTACTTATACATGGCAAAGAAATACAATATTTAATTCCGGTTATGGTGGTTTAAGAATTTATAATGGAACACTTGATTTGAATAATACAAGCAATACTTTTGGTTACTTAAATTTATTAGGGACAGAAACAAAAGGAATAATTTTGGGAAATGGAACTCAAACTCTTGCAGCAAATGGAACAATAACTTCTGTTGACTTTTCTACTGCCTCTACAACTATCAGTGGAGCTAGTTCAACGATTGTTCTTATTACAGATACCACTACTTTAACTAGAAGTTTAAATTTTGGTGGTAATACTATTTTGAATCTTAATATTTCAGGTAAAGCTTCAAGCACTTCTACTATTGCATTTATCGGAAACGTAATAATTAATGGAACATTTACAATAGCTGCTCCAAACATAATTAGAGTGACAGGAGGTAAAACAATTACTCTTGGGTCTTCGGCAAGTCTAGTCGCTAATGGCACAAATGGTAATTTAATAAATTGGAGTGTTGTTTCTGGTACAAACCCTTGGACACTTTCAAAGTCAAGTGGGACAGTAAATGTAAATTACAACTCTCTCACTTATTCCACGGCTTCAGGGGGAGCAAGTTTTTTTGCTAGTAATTCTACTAATGGAGGAAATAATAATGGTTGGATGTTTGCTAATCTTCCTGATGCGCCGACTAATTTAATTGCAACCCATGGTGACACGCAAGTGGTTTTGACTTGGACGGCACCGGGGGACGGTGGAAACGCGATTACGGATTATACTATTGGATTTCAATTAACTACAGGTGGCTCTTGGGCAAATTTTGCTCATTCTGCTTCTTCTTCTACGACGGCGACGGTGACGGGACTGACAAATGGTTTGTCTTATGATTTTCGAGTTTCGGCTGTGAACGGAGTCGGACAAGGGCCGGCAAGCGGGACGGCAATTGCAACGCCGATGACTGTTCCGAGTGCGCCTATTATCGGAACACCAATACCTGGCAATGCGCAAGTCTCGGTGGCTTTCATAGCTTCAGTTTCTAATGGTGGCAGTCCGATTACGAGTTACACGGCAACTTCTACACCTGGAAGTTTTAGTAATTCCGGAAGTGCTTCGCCGGTTATAGTTGGCGGATTGACGAATGGCACGGAATATACTTTCACTGTATTTGCCACGAATATCGTGGGCAATAGTTTGGCCTCGGAAACTTCAACTCCAGTAAAACCGAGAACGGTTCCAAATGTGCCGACGACCGTTTTGACAACGGTCGGTGATGCTCGAATTTCTTTAGCTTGGACTGCACCGGCTTTTGATGGCGGTTCACCGATTACGGATTATGTAGTTCAATTTAAACTTTCAAGTGAACTCGTGAATTGGTCCACTTTTGACCATGATGCTTCTGTTGTGCCTTCAGCGATTGTGACTGGACTCACCAATGGTTTGTCTTATGATTTCAGAATCAAAGCGGTAAATATTGCAGGGTCAAGTGATCCAAGTATTCCCGCGACGGCTATTCCGATCACCATTCCTGGCGCACCGATTATTGGCACAGCCCTGCGAGGTAATTTGCAAGCTTCGGTTGCTTTTATTCCTCCAATTTCCAATGGTGGTTCTACCATTACCAATTACACTGTCACTTCCAACCCGGATAATCATACAGGGATAGGTGGCACTTCTCCGATTGTGGTGAGTGGACTTACCAATGGCACTGCGTATACTTTTACGGTTAAAGCAACTAATGCTGCTGGTACTGGTCCTGATTCCGATTCATCTAACTCAGTGACACCAGCCACTATTCCCGATGCGCCGATTTTACCAATTGCTCTCGCTGGAAATGCGAAAGTTGATTTATCTTGGACGCCCCCTCTCTGGAATGGCGGTTCACCAATTACCGACTATGTTGTTGAATACAAACTTTCTAGTAGTTTGGATTGGTTAATTTCTGCTCATCCTATTTCTCCTCTGCCATCAGCGACGGTGATTGGACTTCTAAATGGTTCATCCTATGATTTTAGAATTCGAACAGTAAACGATGTCGGTCCAGGGAGTCCAAGTGTGGAAACGAATGCTATGCCGGTAACGGTGCCGGATGCACCGACGATCGGTATTGCCACTCCAAGTAATGCGCAAGTCTCAGTTGTTTTTACTCCTCCAGGATTTAATGGCGGAAGTACTATCAATGGTTATACAGTCACTTCCAGTCCAGATAATCACACGGCGACGGGGAATGCTTCTCCGATTGTGGTGACGGGTTTGGCCAATGGCACAGCTTATACTTTTCGAGTGGTTGCTACCAACGCAGTAGGAGACAGCGCTCCGTCGGATCCTTCTGTTGCGGTTACTCCGGTGACAGTGCCAAATGCGCCGACGACAGTCTCGGCGGTGGAAGGAAATAAACAAGCAACAGTTTCTTTTTCTGCGCCTGCTTTTGACGGAGGAACTCCGATTACTAGCTACGTTGTTACTTCAAATGATGGTCATTTTGCCACGGGCAATGCTTCGCCAATCGTGGTGACGGGTTTGACCAATGGCAATACTTATACATTTACAGTGACGGCCACGAATGCAGTAGGAACGGGGCCAGCATCATCACCTTCAAATTCAGTCAAGCTATCTACCGAACCAGGTCCGCCAATCAATCTTGCTTCCACTGTTTTGGGAAGTAGTGTCGGTTTGTCTTGGTCCGCTCCGATTGAGACCGGGGGTTCTGCTGTCATGGATTATATTATTGAATATCAATTAACCGTTGGCGGCACTTGGGCAGTTTTTGCTGAGGGCACAAATATTAATACGACTGCCATAGTGACGGGTTTGTCCAATGGCGCTTCGTATGATTTTAGAGTGCGAGCGGTAAATATTATTGGTCAAAGTATTCCAAGTGCAACCACTACTGCTACTCCAGGTGAGCCAGCTCATGTGTCGATTGAAGGTTTCCCTGATTTAACGGTTGCAAGTATTGGGACGCAAATACATATAAAAAATGAAGGTTCCAGCCAATACGAATATCATTATTCATACTGTGTTACGGATGGAGAATTAAATCTGTGTGGTGGGGGAGATGATGTCTCTAGTGGATCAGGTGCAACGCTTATTCAACCAGGGCATGATTATTATGAAACGATAAATTCAGATGTATTAATTCCTGGAAACTATTTTTTCCATATTAAAGTTTTATATGGTTCAGAATCATCCAGCGCTTTTCAATCATTTACTGCGGTGGCAACCTTTCCAGATCCTCCGACTATTGGCACAGCTACAGCAAGCAATACGCAAGCCAGTGTTTCTTTTACGGTACCAGCCTTTAATGGGGGCAGTCCCATCACAGGTTATGTTGTCACTTCCAATCCGGGAGGAATTATCGGTACTGGCAGTGCTTCTCCGATCGTCGTTCTTGGTTTAACAAATGGCATTACTTATAATTTTACCGTGCAAGCAACCAATATTATCGGAACCAGTATTTCTTCTGCACCTTCCAATGAAGTGACTCCGGTTACCGTTCCTGATGCCCCGACGGGAGTTTCAGCAGTGCCGGGAGATGAACAAGTTGCTCTCTCTTGGATTGCTCCGACCAATGATGGGGGCAGTCCGATTACCGATTATGTGATTGAATACAAATTGGCGACAGATTCCAATTGGTTAGTTTTTGCTGATGGCACCTCGACAGCGATTAGTGCGACAGTGACTGGGTTGACCAATAATCTGACTTATGATTTTCGAGTCAGTGCAGTGAATGCGATTGGACAGAGTGTGGTGAATGCGACGAACGCGACTTTACCACCGAATGTTGTTCCACCGAGTGGCGGCGGCAGTGGAGGAGGAGGAGTTTATATTAATCCAGGATTACCTCAAATTCCAAACCCAAACCTAATTCAAATACCACCAGTAGAACAGGCGACTGATAATTTGACTAAAGGAAAAGAAAATATTAAAAATACAAAATTGGGCAAGAATGTGAAAAAAGTTTCACCTGGGAATTCAAATATTTTGACTAATTCTAATTCAACAATTCCTGATATCGGAATGAATAAAAATGAAGCTAGAGCTACGCCGATTGAAAATCCCAAAATTCCAATTTTCCCGGAGATGAAAATTGCTAATAAAGATAAAAAAATAATGTTATATGTTATTACTTTAGTTGGTACCATGGCTATCATTTTGGGGGGAGTCATATTGTATCTTCGACGTCGTCGAAAGAAAAAAGAAGAAATAGAAATCCCCCAAGAGAAAATATTGCCTCCTAAAATAAAGCGAAAAATTTAATAGTTTAGTATTATTAATTATAATGCTATAATCTAAAAACAAATGGAAAATTCCACAAACATAAAAAACGACACGGTGCTAAACCAGTCAGCGACGCTTACAGTGGTTGTACTTGATAGTAAAAGTAATCCAACCGAGGGAGCTCATGTTTCTATAAAACCATCAGATGCTTCCGGGGTTACAAATAGTGCTGGGGAAATTCAATTTAAACTTGGCAGTGCGACCAGGTATGATATCACTGCATCTAATGATGGTAATACAGTAACCGTGCCATATTATGTTACTAAAGATGGAGCGACTCGACTTGTTATCAATCCGACCTATGTTAGAAGCATTGAAAAAAAATTGCATCCATCTTTTTTTAGTACCAATTTTATTTATGGGACAGGAATTTTCCTTGGAGTAGTTGTTATTTTTTTTGTAGCTCAAAAATTATTTAAACGAAAAAATAAGAAATAGTACGTGCGGTTAGCTGTTTTGGTAGGTAACGAAATATTATGCGCGGTTAGCTCAGTTGGTAGAGCGACCCCTTGACGTGGGGTAGGTCACAGGTTCGAATCCTGTATCGCGCACAAAATTAAAACTGCATTTTTTCTTTGATTCTTTCAAGTGCCAAAATAAAGGCTCCGCGGCGTAGGTCGGTAGAGTATTCTTTTCCTCTCTTATGTGTTTCTTGAGCTGAGTCATTCATTTTCTTAAACAATTTGTCGAAAACTTCTTTTTCGGTCCAATGTTCACCCTTTAGATTTTGATCCCATTCAAAATAGGAAACAGTAACTCCACCAGAGTTTGCCAAAACATCGGGGATTATCGCGATTCCTTTTTCAAATAAAACATCATCAGCCTCAGGAGTGACCGGACCGTTTGCCAATTCCAAAATTACTTTTGTACTAATTTTTTCGGCATTTTTCTCGGTGATCTGATTTTCAAAAGCAGCCGGTATTAACAAATCGCATTTAGTTTCCAAAAGTTCTTCATTCGTAATATCTTTACTCCCTGGAAAGCCAGCAAGCATGCCGGTACTTTTTTTATGTTCTTTAAGTTTCTCCAAATCAAGACCGCTCTCGTTGTATACTCCGCCTTTCGAATCGGAGATTGCAATAACAGAGTGACCGTGGGCAATAAAAATTTCTGCTGCATTTAGTCCGACGTTCCCGAAACCTTGTACCACCACCTTACATTTTTCCGGCAGTCCTAGCTGTGCTCGAAGAGAGTTCAAAACATAAAATCCACCAAGACCGGTGGCAGGACCACGCCCTTCCGAACCGCCTTTCTCAATTGGTTTTCCGGTAAAAGTTGCTCTTGTTTTATCGCCAGTAATTTTTTCAAATTCGTCGCTCATCCAATCCATTATCTCGGGGGTGGTATTTACGTCTGGTGCCGGCACGTCTTTCTTTGGTCCCAAAATATCAGCTAATTTTTTTACCCAACCTCGGGATAGTTTCTCAAGTTCGGCCTTGGAAAGGCTTTTCGGATCAACGGTGATTCCACCTTTTCCTCCACCCATCGGAATTCCTGCTACGGCGCATTTGATTGTCATCCAGAAGGCGAGTGCCTTTACCTCGTTGATTTCGGTGTCTTGGTGGTAGCGGATTCCTCCTTTGTAGGGTCCTAAAACATTATTGTATTCCACCCGGTATCCTTCGAAGATTCGGAGAGAACCGTCGTCCATACTCACCGGGATTGAAACACGGACATCGCGGTCTGGTTGCGAAAGTTCGGTAAATAATTTTTCACCAAAGTTTTTTACGGTTGCGACCTTGTTTAACTGAGTGAGTGCATTCTGAAACGGATTGTTCATATTTTTTTTTCTATCCCTTTTGGGGAAATTAATTATAATCTACTTTATATAAATACATTCTTAAAAAAATTTTGTTTCAAGCAGGTGTTCCAAAGTGGAAAGTTCTTCATTTGAATTTGGCTGGAAAATTTCTAAAATATTTTCGACAGGAACAGCTTCGACTAATTTCTTTTCTTGGCAGGCTAATTTTATCAAATCGGTCAAATAATATTCTTTGGCTACGTTTTTGTTTTTTATCTTGTCGATATTTTTCCAAAGCCAGTCTGCGTCAAATGCGTAAATGGCTGGGTTGATTTCTTTAATTTCCCGTTCTTTTTCAGTGGCATCCTTGTATTCGGTAATCCCAATTACTTTTCCATTTTCATCTCGCATTACTCTACCTAAATAGTAGGCTCCTTGGCGCCATTCTTTAAAATCAGGTAAAATAATCGTACCCATCGTGATAACCGCTTTTTTTTCTTGGTGAATCTTTATGATTTTTAGGATTGTTTCTTTTGAAATTAATGGTTGATCGTTTGAAATAACAAAAACAATTTTGTGATCTTTTGCGGTATTGTTTTTGGCGTTGCGGAGAGCGTGACCGGTTCCAAGTTGTTCTGCTTGGTGAGCGTAGTTATGGCCAGTACCAAATATTTCAAAAATTCTTTCTTTTTTGTATCCAACCACAATCACTGGTTTGAGTTCGAAATGGAGACTCTCTACAGTATCAAGAATGTGCTCCAGTAATGGTTTTCCTGAGAGCATTGCTAATGCTTTCGGGTCTTCCGATTTCATCCTTGTTCCTTTACCGGCAGCCAAGATTACAATTTGAACTTTTTGAGTATTTTCCATGTATTTTTGATTATACAAAATTTTTGGTTTGTTTTCAAATTGACAAAAACCAACCACCCATTTTGCGGGTGGTTCTTACAAGTGCCAATATTTATTTTTTCAAGTTACAATTTCAAGAATTATTTTTATTAATGGCCACGACCCTTTCCGTTACCATAACCATTGTTTCGTCCGCTATTTCCACGGCCACTATCTCTGCCGGAAGCAACACTACTTCCTACTGGAGAGTTGTTGTCTGCTGCTGCAACTACAACACTATTATCGCTTGTTGTGGCAGTGGAGACACTCTGACTATGAGTAGTCGTTTTCTGATTATTACTGCTTTCTTTCCCTTGATTAAAGAAGAAGCCTCTTCTTCCACCACCACTACTTATTGTTGTTGTATCAACTTGCGAATTAGCAAAGTCCATAT
The DNA here is from genome assembly GCA_903869825.1 of uncultured bacterium. Taxonomy (GTDB): domain Bacteria; phylum Patescibacteriota; class Minisyncoccia; order Phycocordibacterales; family UBA9973; genus UBA9973. Next base: position 3,756 of record CAIQAL010000026.1, on the reverse strand, counting down.
TGGTTATTACCTCGCCATTTGAAATAACAACCGGGGAGTAGTCAGCAGTATCTTGATGCCAGGGAGCCATATTTATTTCTTCGATACTGTAGGTTCCGTCGGCTAGACCGCTAAAGGAATAATTTCCTGAAGCATCAGTAGTGGTTGTCATAATCGGAGCAACATTATTTGGTCCGGACCAATCAGGAACATTGTAGAGATTAATCGTAAATCCAGCGATGCCCGGTTCGACAGCGTCTTTCATTTCATTTCCATTTAAGTCGTTGTAAGTTTTGCCACTAATCATTCCTATGTCTGATCCACCTCCTCCGCCGTTTCCGCTACCGATTTCGACTGTAACTGTTGAGGTGGCAGTAAGCCCGAGACTATCTGTAACAGTGAACGTGATAGTGTAATTTCCCGCAGTTTCATAGGAATGTGTGAAGGTCGTTGTCTGAATTGGGGAGAGCGTTGCGAGCGGGGCTGGAGCATTATCTCCCCAGTTAACAGAATAGGTGAGACTTCCGTTTTGTGGATCTGACGCTATTATTGACCAAGTTCCGGTTTTGTCCAACATTGAGAACTGTTGGAGCTGTTATTCCGGAAATAACGGGTGGCATGTTTCCACTACCTCCGCCACCACCAGTCGTCACCGCAACCGTCGCAGTGCCAGTGACAGTAGTACTTCCACTAACTGAAGTGGCAGTGATTGTTGCAGTTCCGACGGCAACTCCGGTCACGAGTCCGGTAGAACTATCCACTGTCGCAAAAGCAGTATTATTGGATGCAAACGTAGTCGTTGCTACGCTAAAGGCCAATCCATTCTCATCTTTTGGAGAAGCACTTAGCTGGACTGTTCCACCAGCTGCGATTGAAGATGAGTCTGGTGTAACGATGACACTTGTGAGAACTGGAGTCGCTGTATTTTCAACAGTCACCAATGATGCAGCCCCAACCGTTATTCCTCCGGCTTCTGCTACTGCATCAATTCCGGCAGAACCGACTGCAACACCTGGTACAAGCCCGGTGCTCGAATTTACCGTGGCGATGCTCGTGTCGCTAGAAGAAAATGTTACTGTGGCTCCTACAAACGGCTGGCCATTTTGATCAAGCGGAGTAGCTGTTAATTGTACCGTTCCACCAGTGTTTATTATTGGAGCAGCTGGGGTAACTGAGATATTAGTCAAAATGGGAGTAGCTGCTTGCACAATTTTCGTTCCGTTAAATCCTGTCAGGGAGAGCATTGTGATAAGAGCCAGTGAGCTAAGTGATATAATAATTTTTTTCATTTTTAATAATTGATTAATTAATAATACCAAACGCCTTGCTTCACGGGACTGGTGCGAAGCAAAAAAGGATGTTGCTAGCTCAAAGTTACCCTACTTTCTAAAAGAATAATTACCATTGTTTAAAATGTTTATTTCATTTTTGTGTTCGGTAAATTGAGATTGGAAAATATGGTTTAATGTTATAATACCTATATGAAAATCTTGTCCTGGAATTGTTATTTAGCACCTTGGTCTGCAACGAGAAAAATAAGGTTGGTTTTCATTTGTGGAATAATCTTTGACCTAAAACCTGATATCGTTTGTTTGCAAGAAATTTTCTTCAAAAAAGATGCAGATTTTCTAACCGAATTTTTGTTCCGTTTTTATCCTCATTCACACTATTATAAAAATCTTTTAATGTTGTCTAAGTACCCACTTGAGGGTAGTGTTGGAAAGACATTCAATAAGCAAGGAAATTTATTTTCCTTTGCAATTTTGGATAAACTCTACGGCAAAGCATTCCAATATGCCACAGTAAATGTGAAAAATGAAAAATACATTATCACCAATACCCATCTACTTTCTGCCAATGCCTATACTCACAAACACTATCAGCAAATACGAACAAATCAATTGAATGAGATATACAATCGGATTGAAAATCTAGCGGATAAAAAAATTATTGCCGGAGATTTTAATTTTGAGAATAATGCCCCTCCGTATTTCGGAATAAAAGAAAACGACTATATTGATTTACTTGAAATTAATACTAACACTACGATAAACAAAAGATTGGACTACATCATTACCAAAAATATTTTAAATTCAGCTGTAACTTTAGCCTCTGATTTGAAAGATAAATTTTCCGATCACCGAATCGTAATCCTTGAGATAGGGGAGTAATCCTTGCTAAAAATTTAAAATATTGGGTAAGACAAAGAAATAATAAGCAATAGAAATGATAAACCAGAAAAAAGAAAATAAAGGACATACAAGCCCTAAGAAGTTATATTTTTGATGAGCATAATTCCAGAGATTGACTCTGAATATTTTTAGATAAATATACCCAGTCAAAAATTCGACGCAGGTGGGAATGATAAAGATAAGTGCTAATTTATAAATTATATTTATATTGAGGTAGTAGATAAAAACCAGAAATGCTCCTATCAAAGCGTACATTTGGATGTCTATCAATTTTGGGATAACTACTCTTTTGTGTTCTATTGAACGAAACAGAAACTCCAAAACAAACCCGACAACAATCCCAGCAAAAAAATTGCATACGATTTTTAGTAGCATAAATGAATTATAACATAGGCCTGCGACCCTGTGTGACCCAAGTGGGATGCCATTGGAACCTCATTTATAGTCAATTAAAGACTTTTTTATTAATTTTGGTATAATCTAATCATGAAAATGGAAAAATTTCACATTTTAAATAAGGAAAAGTTTAAACACTTAAAAGAAGGAATGCATTCAATTCAAATTTGTTTAGATATATATGATGTTCTAAACTATGATGATCTGTCAGGGAGAACTGAGAAATTAAAAAAGAATTCACAAGACATAAAGTGGCGTGGAAAGACGGAATATTATGCAAAAAACCACATCCTGAGTAATAAAGATGGGAATTGGTCTATTTCTGAGATTAATGAACAAAACAAATTTTCGGAAAAATATCTAAATTGCACTGGGGTGGTTTTGGTTGGCACAGATAAAGAAACTGGTGAGAATATTTCAATCCTAACACACCAGGAAACGGACGCCATAAAAAATGATAAAATTTTTTTAGAAACTTTGTCACGACAAGTAAAAGAATTTGTTTCCATGTGTGAAGAAGGAACGATTGATTCCTTGGTTTTTGGTGGAAACAATGACAATGATGACTTAAAAGAATATGAAAGTTCTATCCTTAATTTACGAGAGACTTTAACACCCGTGCTTGGATTTTACCCTGATGTGGCGACGGGTCCTAAACTTGCAGGTCATGATACAAAAGTTTTTTTTGATACACAGAAGAGGCAATTTCATTTTTTTATACCAAAACAAAAAGATATAGAAATTTACAAAGACTACAATTCTTCACAAGCAGAAAGTAGAATATTTGACTTTAGAAAAAAATTGAAAGAAAAATAATAAACGCTAAGCATTTTATGAAAGAATCTAGCAATCTGTGACCCAAGTGGGATGCCATTGGAACCAGATTGTAGAGAATATAAGAGGATTTAAGGTTTTAAAATTATATGACAATAAGTTATAATTATAATATGGAAAATATAACAGAAATTAGCAATGATAATTTAATAATTAACGAAAAGAAAATAATGAGCCGTTTAGTTTTTTATGTAATATTATCAATATGTACTTTTGTTTTTTTTATTACATTAATTTTCATATTAGTATCTATCTATCATCCAACAGGACGTGAATTTGATGGAATACAATATTTATATAGTGCTTTTTTTTCTTCTGTAATTTTATTTTTTTTAGTTGCTGTTATTTATGAAAT
>CAIQAL010000025.1 GCA_903869825.1 uncultured bacterium | reverse complement strand
AACTATCGGCAGTGGCGGAAGTGCTGTTACCTTAACTTCTTACAATCTAAAAAACCTCACTCCAAACACCACCTATAAATTTAGAATCGTAGCAAGTAACATGAATGGAATTACAAACGGAGATTGGGTGACGTTTAATACACTTCCAAATTCAACTCTAACATTGACTTCAATTTATCCATCAAGCGGAGATCAAGGACAAGTCCTTAATGTTGATTTGACTGGGACAGGATTTTTCTCTGGAACAACAGTAGCCTTCTCGGATTCCGGAATAACTTTAAATTCCACAACAATAAATAGTACAACTGGAATCACCGCCAATATTTCAATCAACTCAAATGCTACTGTCGGTGGGAAGAATGTCACTGTAACAAATATCTATGGAACCTCAAACGTCCAAACCTTTACAGTGCTTAGTTCTGGAGGTGGTGGCGGTGGTGGAGGTGGAGGTGGAGGTGGAGGATACTTGTATCCCACTATCACCACAGTAAACGCTACTAGCGTTTACACTAATTCTGCGGTCTTGAACGGGACTATCAGTCATCCAAATTCTACTACCACCGTCTGGTTTGAATATGGAACTTCCAGTAACCTAGCTTATCCGACTGAGACAGCTCATACCTCTCCTGGATATTCATATTATTCCTTACCGCTTTCTCAAACTATTTCAAACCTATTACCAAACACAGTTTATTATTTCCGAACAGTTACGAATAGCAGTATTAACGGAATCACAAAGGGTTATATTCTTTCATTCACTACTACCGGTGGAGCAGTAATTCCTCCTCCATTGCCTGTAGGTGGAACAGTGATTGCTTCTAACGATTATGGTTTTCAAGGATCAAATACAATTTATGAAAATAAAAATACTGACAATAATATCATTCCAAATGCAATAAACCAGCAACCAAATTACGATGGAAATTATTTCTCTAATCAAGGATTAGCAGCTAATGCCATCTTTGGGTTGGCGAATATTTTACCGACAACAGTGTGGGGCTGGATGTTACTTCTTATTCTTATTCTCATTATCTTAATAATCGCTAGAAATTTATACTTTGGTTCTAAAAAAAAGAATTCAACAAAAGATGTAGATGCAAGTCATATTAACAACCTCCCGATGTAACAACAAAAAAGTACCCTTCACTTTCTGAAGGGTACTTTTTTGTTTAATTAGAATTTTCTTCCAAATCTTTTGTTTTTTCTTTTTGTGCTTCCTCTGCGAGTACATCATCGATAGAACAAACCCCAGAGACACAAGCAAATTCTTTCGCCCCAACAGTATTGTCTTCTTGCTCGTAATACATAAGTTTCGAAAAATCAATATGTTTTATTTCTTTAACCCTCTTTTCGTAATCTTCTTTTGATATTTCTTCATACGGAGCAAGTTGATAAACATGCTCGGAACGAGGCAAAAACGAGAGCCCGCCTACAATGTCCCAATTTTCGTAAACGAAGTTTGCGACTTTTATCCATTCGTCGCTTCCAACATATATTGTAACCGAGGGGTTATGTTCAATATAATTTATTTTCAATTTTTTCCATTCTTCAAGCAAATCGATTGCGGAAACCTCATTTCGGGTAATGGCTCCGTCAGGGGCCTTAATTGGAAACTCAAGTACCGCCACGCTTGAGTTAGCTGTTGAATACCCAATCTCCGCTTTGGAAGGAACTCCCTGGTCTTTCATTAATTCAAACAATGGATCATTCGTTGCAATTCGAACTCGGCGAATAAAATATTTTGCATACCAAGGGTGCATCCCGCTTCCAACATACAAAAGTTGCCCTGAGTTTCCATGAGGCTTTACGGTAGTGATACAAGTGGAAGTATTAATCCCGAATTTTTTAGCAAATTCTTTGTTTGTTTTTATTGCTTCTTCGCGAAGTTGAATCAAAACCTTTGCATCTCGAATAGTCTTGTTGTCGTAGTAACCGGTAATGGAAACTCCAAGCAATGCTTCAGCGTCGCAGTTGTCTTTCCACTCTCTCGATAAATATCCAAAATTGGTTAAGGTAGCCTGGTAAGTTCCCAAGATTGTCGAGAGTCTTACTTTTCTTTTTAAATCAGCCACAGTGTCATATGGGCGAACCACGATTGAGGTTAAATTACAAAATTGCTTTGAGCGCAGAGTAATTTCTCCACAGGGATTCGAGCCAGGCAACCCCACAATAACATTTTGGTCATCGATTATCCCAGCTTTTTTCCAGTTTTCGATTCGACGTTTTGGAAGTTGGGTCATTAAACCTCCTCGATTAAATATTCCTCGTTCCCCAGTCCCTGATTTTATTAGTTCTATCCATTCATTTAAAAATTCCGAAGCAGACGGCTTTTGAGCATAAACAGCAGAGTTGTTTGCCATTGAACGTTGACCGTTATCAACCCAAAATTGACCCTGTTTAGACTTTCGCATCGCTTCATCATCAATATCGGATAAAGATATCAATGCACTTCTGCGTACCCCTCCGGCTACTACAATTAACCCAATCTGACAAATGATATCATGCAGGTCAATGTTAGTTAGTCGTTTTGCTTGTCTGGCTAAAATTTTTATTTTCGTAAAATTAATAAGATCAATCAATGGTTGCGGCCCCGAAGCTCGACCTCCGGCTGTCTTTAATCTAGACCCGGATGGACGAACATTTGAATAATCAAAATCAATATCATATCCATCAGCCCATGTCTTACAAGCAAGAACAAAAGCATCTGCCCAACCTTCTTTGCTATCTAAGACTGTATGGGTCGCTAATTTTTTTCCAGTTTGTCGACGAATTTGTGGAAACTTTTGAACTGTTTCCGATTCGACAGAAAAACCTAGACCTGCTCCACACATCAGAATGTACATTATTTCTCCAAGGTCTTGCCAGGCGGAAGGAGCAACGAAAGAACAATTATAAGCCCAGACATTTGATTTATCACAAGCTTCACCTGAAGACCAAAGTAATCGCATCGACGGACAAATTTCTTGTTTTAATATTCCTTCACGAACATCGTTAAAATCTTTTTCAGAAAATCTTTTTCCAAGATTTTTTTTCATATAGGCCATAAACCTATCGGTCGTTTCAATCCAGGTCTCTCGTCGGCCGAGCTCGTCTTGCCACTTTGAATAAGTACGATAAAAAATAAACTCTTCGTAAGAACTAACAAAGTAAGAACTTGCCTTTTCAAAAACTTTTTTATCTTCTATTGGAATAATTCCAACTTCTTTTCGTAATTCAGCTCTTTTGGAGCGATATAAAATGTAAGACTTGGCAGTCAAATGAAAACTTAAGTCCATTAATTCCGCCTCTACTAAATCCTGTATCATTTCAACGCTGGGAAAAAACTTTTTATCGTTTTTTTCTATCTTAATATGAAGTAATTTATGAAAAACCTTGTTCGCTACCCCTCGAGCATCATTTTCCGTTCCTTCTCCTGTTGCAGTAAATGCTTTGCTGATAGCATCAACAATTTTTTCTAAATCAAAAGGAATGATTACCCCTTCGCGGTTTCTGACCTGTTTTACTTTACTCAATTCCTTTTTATTTAAAATATTATTTTTACTCATACAGGCCATTTTACCCCTAAAATATTTTTTTAGGAAGTGAAAAACAAACAAAAACAACAAATAGAATAACTGAGGTAGTATGTAAATAGAGCCCTTTTAAAAAGCTTGAGGATTAAAGGTATTTACGGCAAAAATTGAACCAAATTTCCCTCTTTCAAATTATTCTTTTCGGAAAAACCGGTATTAACTTCCAAAACATACTTTGAATTTTGTTTTGGCCCAAATATCTTTGGGAAGGAAGAAGGAAGAACATTTCTTTCAAAATAAATTATCCTAAAATTTTTATCGAGCCAAATGATATCAATCGGGAAATTCATATCTTTCATCCAGAAAAAATTTAAAGAAGATTCCTTAAAAACAAAAAGCATTCCTGCATCATCTGCAAGGACTTTCCTACCGGAAAGTCCTTCGGCTTGTTCCTCCGAAGAAATCGCTAAGTCTAATTTGAGGATTTGTCCGTTTATTTTTACATACTCGATATTATTCTCACCTTTTTTTCCAGAAAAGTTATTTTGATAAACAAAAAAAAACACAAAAGCGGTCAGAGACAATATAACCACTCCAAAACTACATATTTTTTTAAGATTTATTTTTGAAATTTTCAAAACTTATTTATGATCTCCGTTCCAGCCAAAAAGTTTGCCGATCGATTCGGGAGTTTCGCGCTTACGAACGACTTGAATCATGCCATCAGAAGCAACAATTTTTATCGGCTCGGGAAGTAAACAATGATGCGATGATAAACTATCTTGATATGCACCGGTATCCAAAAATGCAACGTATTGATCTTCTCCTTCGGTAAGTTTTGGCATCAAAATATAATTTCCTCCAGCAGTATATTTGTCATCAGAATCACAAGTGCTCCCTGCGAACCAAACTGTCTTCAATGGTGAAGTCATATTGTTTACCGGAATCGTGTGCCACTTTTGGTGAATAGTCCAAGTATCTTTCAAGTCATTAATAAAACTTCCATCAATCACATACCAAGCCTTTGCATTCGCTTTTGGAATATATTTTTTAGAAATAACTTTATAAATAGTCACTTGAGAGGGTGCCACGATATACTGTCCCCATTCAACGGCCAGGTTTGGGTGTCGAACCCCTGCTTTATCAGATAAATTTTTCAAAACTTTTACTATCTTACTTGAAACTCCTTTTGCGGTATAAAACTTTTTCTTTTCGTAAGGAACCCCAAAACCACCCCCCATATCGATTGTGTCTAGGCTTGGATGAATCTTCTGTAACTGAAGATAGATACTGAAAGCATGCTTTACTCCGTCTAAAATACTTTTTTGAGTTTTGATCTGAGAACCCAAATGATAATGCATTATTTTTAAGTTTTTCATCCGGCCTATAGATAAAATGTCCTTTTCAGATAGACCAAAACGATCAAATTTCTTATCCCAGTGAGTATCTGCCTTTATATCAAGGTCTACTCGAAGGCCGATATCACCTTTGTATTTTGACAATCTGTCAATCTCTTCCCAGCCTTCAATAATTGGCACAATATTCATCCCTTTTCCCCTCAACTCTTCAATCAAATCTAAGTATTGATCCGTTTTCGGACCATTACAGAGAACACGCATTTTGCTGTTGAATTTCTCTTCTTCCCATAATTTTTTTACTATCCAGAGTTCATTGGCAGAGGTAACTTCCAAATTGGCTCCCTCGGACAAAACCGGTAAGACAAATTCTTTATTTTGGTTTACTTTCATCGGATAGTGATAATAGAATTTCCCTCGGTAGCCGTAAATTTTCATATACGCCTGAAAAAAACCAATCAGATCTTTAAGTCGATCTTCTATAATAAAAGGAAGGACAACCTGAAGCGGTGTTCCATATTTTTCGGCAATTTTTTTAAAATCATAGACATGATTACCTTCGCTGGCAGTTAAATTACCATCTTTGTTTATATTCAAAAATTGGGTATTGAATTCATCTGTTCCTAGCTTCCAGAATTTTTTCCAATTCTTTCCCTTTTTTCCCTGTTTTTTTATTTTTTTCTTGCCCATTATATTAGATTAATAGTATAACAATCTCACAATAATTGTAAAGAAATGCTATCCTTTCAAGTACCCATCTAGAAACTCTTTTTTGAATTCAAAAAATCTATCCTCCAAAATCGACTGCCGGATTTGTTTTACCAAATTCACGATAAAATGTAAATTATGAACCGAAGCAAGGGTCCCAGCCAACATTTCCTTTCCATGAAAAAGATGTGCGACATACGCTCGACTATAACCCGCCCCGCCGTGGCGGGGTGAGCAAGTAGAACAATCACAACCACTCTCTATTGGAGTAAAATCATCCCGAAATTTTTTGTTGGTCATAATTATTTTTCCGTTTTTGGTATAAACTGTCCCATTTCGGCCAAGTCTAGTCGGCAAAACACAATCAAAAAGGTCTACTCCGTTTTCAATACCCATAAATAAATCTTCGGGCTCCCCTATTCCAAGTAAGTGCCGGGGTTTTCCTTCCGGTAAAATTTCATTGACCCACTTAACTGCAGTAGACATATCTTCTTTTGCAAAACTTCCGCCGATTCCAAAGCCATCAAAATATTTTCCATTAACATTTGTTTCTGCAATTATTTTTGCCGATTGCTTTCGCAAGCTTTCTTCTCTCCCTCCTTGCACAATACCGAAAAGTTTCTGTTCTCCTCCCAACTTAAGATGTTCAATCAAACTTCTCTCTGCCCAGCGATGAGTCCGCTCAAGCGCTTCGGTTTGATATTTCAAATCCTCTGCCGGACTAGTGCATTCGTCAAAAGCAAAAATTATATCGGCACCCAAGTTGTGTTGAATCTCAATTGATTTCTCGGGAGTAATATAATGAATCGAACCATCCAAGTGAGACTTAAAAGAAACTCCATCAGCCCCTATTTTGGCAAGTCTGGGCGCGTCTGAATCATCAAAACGTTCCGGAATAAGTAATGACGAGTCGGTAATTTTAAGAACCTTTGACATATCTTTTCCATAAGCGGCTCCCAGGGAAAAAACCTGAAACCCTCCCGAGTCGGTCATAGTCGGCCCTGGCCAATTCATAAATCTTCCAATTCCTCCGGCATCTCGCACAACTTCGTCACCCGGCTGTAAATACAAATGGTAAGTATTTCCTAGTACTACTTGCACCCCAGCCTCTTTTACTTGATCAGGGTTCAGCGACTTCACGGTTGCTTTCGTGCCAACCGCAACAAAAGCCGGAGTCAGAATTACTCCGTGTGGAGTTTCCAATACTCCCACTCGCCCCAAACTATCTTTTAATTTTTTTTCGATTTTGAATTGCATTATTTATTTTCTCTAAGCCAAACAACATTCAATTTTTCTTGATATACATAATTGTTACTTAATTGATGCTTATTTTCAAGATTTAAAATAATTTCATTTTCCTCATTATCGTAAAGAACAGATTTCTCAAGAGTAGTCTGGAAAAGTCCCGATCGATTAGTCGCATGTCCATGTCTTTTGTCTAATAAAATACCCTCAAAATTATTTTTTTGAGCAAAATCAATTATTTTTGCTGTTATTAATTTATATAATTTTTCAGCAGAAACCTGAGAGACTAAATCAACCGATGGGTTAGGACAATATAAAAGATACTTTTTGCCCTTTGGTTCTTGCATGTTTAAAAGCATACAAGTACCAACACATTTTTTACGATTTTCATCAAAAAGAACAAAATCAAAATAATCTTTATTTTCTAGCATTTCAGGATTACTTGCAATACAGATATCTCCAACCATCCTCGCATGTGCATTTTCACGATTTTTTGAAAAATATCCTTTTATCAAACGTTCTTTAGACATTTTCGTTTCCCCTTTTCTTTCTTCGTCAACTTCTTTAATTTCTTCATATTTTTCTAATTCATTTTTTATTTCTTCATACGTTTTCTGTCTGAGAATTTCAATTTTTTGGATATTAACAGTTGTTTCATTATTCACTTCTTGGAATATATCCTTAGTATGTGATTCAAAAATACTTTCAAAAGAACTGAAATTTTCTTTCGTAAAGTTTGCAGAAAAATTTTCAGAAACATTTTTAATTGATGTATTTTGTTGAAATGTATTTTGGATAGATTTTGCAACTTTTTTTTGGATTGTTTCAGTTGTCAGTTTATCTTCTGGAATTTGTAAAAGTTCATTATATATTTTAACTGAGAGTTTCTTGGCTTTTTCTACATCTCCCGAGATGTTTTTTAAGAACAAATCTTTATCTTCGGACTCGCTAACTTTTTTTGCTATTCCTTTTAGTGTTTCTTTCATCAAATCACCATAACGTTCAGAGAGCTCCGAAAGCATTACATATTCCTTGCCTTCTATTTTTTCATACATATCAGTCCTATCAGCACTTTCCCTAATAAATTGATTATACTGTCCATATAATTGATACGCCAATAATATATCTATCGCACTCTGATTTTCATAGTTCTCACGCACATATTCTATTATCTTCCCCTCAAGAGTCTTCGATTTTGTATCTACAAAGTTTTTATTAATAAAATCTAGAATGTTTGTTTTGCTTTTAGCTAGCTCTTCAATCTCTTTAATTCTTTGTTGATATTTCAAAAGTAATTTTTCATTTTTTTCAAAACCATCTTTTATTTTATACCCAACAACTCCAGAGAGTCTCATTGGATAGCCTTCTTTTTCAAAAGAATAAGTTGCTAAATCTTCGCTTCGATCTTTGTATTTATCAATATATTCATAAGTATTATAATTACGTCTTGGATAAACTGCCTCACATATCAGCTTATACTCCTCCGGATCAGAACATTCAATTTTTTTATTTTTACTTACATCGTCTATCTGCTCACGATATTTTGTAATAAATTCTTTTCTTTCTATCTCACTTCCACTATTTGAAAATTTTTCTATGTAAAGCTTAGTAAGGTCAAAAGGATACCCAAGAGGACTAACTTCTCCAATAAGTTTTAGAATCATTTTCCTTTTTTCTTGGTCTGCATTAAAAAAATTTTTCATATAGTAAAAACGTAATTCTGAACTATCCGTTATTTCTTTTATATCTTTCATCATTCCCCCACTCAGACAATCGGCTGAAAGAGAGAAATGGCTTAAACTATTTTCAATTTCATTCCAATTTTGAAATTTATTTTTTAAAAGATACAAAAAACTTGTTTCATCTAAATCATGGAAGAACTCAAGACTCGCAACAAAGTCGTGGCTCAAAAGTTCTCCGTAAATTTCTTGAGACAAAAAACCTTCAGAAAAATGTTTTTTTTTTCATTAAAATTCCTAATATATCTATTTGATTCCGTTTTATCAATTTTTGAACATATTTTTCTTGATCTTCTCGTTTAAGTAAAATATAATCACATCCAGGGAGTAATAAATTTTCTTGATCATTTTTAATTACTTGATTTCGTAGCCACTCGTAATCATTTTCAAAAAAGTATCTAACATAGCCATGAAATTCATGAAAAAAAGTAATGTAACCATTCTCAATAAACTTTTTTAATTTATCCAAATTTTCTTTTGGTAATTTTTCAGGCGAAATCGAGTCCCATCTTTTTTCTTCTGTGGTAATAAGATTTCTTATATCTTTATAAATATCTCTATATTCTTCGTTCGTTTCTTTATCTGAAATTTTAAAACTATCTCGATCTGTAATGTTTTGATGCTTAACAGCAAAATCAATAATTTCTTTTTTATTATCTTTTGCCCAATTTAATTTTTCCAATCCCTCTAAAATATCATTTAAATGATAGGGATATTCTGGAAGATAAGACATTATCAAAGATTTTACAATATCAATGTTTAAACTGTTAAATTTTTCGATATTCTTAATCACAACATAAGCATTACCATTTAAAATTAATTCATTAACAACCTTATTACTATACCCAACTTTTGATGCATAATTTTCCAAAATATTACTAATCCAAAACGCATCATTTTGTTTTATCATTTCAAGGAATAATGATTCAGGAACATTTTCGAGTTTCTCACTAAAATAAAATGTCTGTAATGTTGCTAATTGTTTTCCAAGTCCCGCACTAACAAGTTCATCTAATTCTCTTTCGTTTAATTTTTTTTTACTACCGAAGTGAATCCCCAAATACCATATCAAGTTTTCATTATTCATTTTTTCAATTGGAACTTTTTTTTGGGAAAATTGTAAATCAGAAAAATTACCAGTCAACAATAAAGCTATCTTTGATCGCAAAACTAAATCTTGGTCAGGTCTAAATTTATCATTTTTATATTTAAATTGTTTTTCATCATCTAATACAGCCCTAATGCGAGAAGTCAAAATTTCTTTCATTGTCTCAAGTGTTTTATTTTCGTCGTACTCAATTAATTTTCCATCGGCAATTTGAATTTTTTTTGCATCTTCTTCTAAATTTTCCCTCATTCGTTTTTCAAATTCTTCCAGTAACTCATCATCTGGACATAAAGCTTCTAAAAGAGGAGAAATCTCTTTTTTGTATCTCTCCTCGAAAGAAACTTGTTCAATCTCTTGTTTGGGTTGACTTTCTTTTTTTATATTATTTTTTTCTGTATTAAATTTCATTTTGATTTAAAAAACTTCTTTTTTGTAACATTCTTCACAATAAACTATCAATCCTAATTTTTCTTCTATTGTCGTAGTAATATTTTTTCCACAAGGAAGTGTCCCGTGCTGATGTAGTGCAGTGTTTTGAAAAATATCATTACTTAAATTATCTCCCATACACATACAAACTGTCTCTCGAAGTTTTGTCGGACTACGATAAGCAAGTCTACGGTAGTATCGACAATTCGGGCACCCTCTCGGTAAAGGTAAATTTCTTCTTCGATAAAAGGAGAGTTCGTCGGCAACAACCCGAAATGCTTTGGTGCAACCATGTAGACATTCTCCATTATGCTCACAAGAAATAACTTCGTTCAAAATTGAATCAGAAACATCTTTGATGTCGTCCGGCAAATTTAAAGGAGACATCGTTGCTTTATAATTTTTTTCCTCAAAACTTCCCCACTTCATTCCTTTTTCAAGTGCTTCCTTTTCTTGAAAAGGAAAAAATTCCTGAGCTACAGTATCGTTATATGGAAAAGGTGAAGTATATAGTGGAAAAAATTCCCCATATTCTTTGTCCTTAATCATTTGTGCCTTTATTTGAGAAAGAAGTTCATTGTATTCTTCTTTATTATATTGCACATTAAAAATACAGTATTCCCTATCCTTCAGAGAAACACAGCCAAAACAATTAGAACAATTTTGCAAAAACCAACTATATTCACAATCACGTGAACCACTATGTACTCTTATGCAAAAATGACAATTATTACTCCCTTTAGTTGTAGCCGTAGCCTCATAAATAAGTTCCGCCTTTGCTCCAGAGTAGGTATCCATACAATCCTTAAAATTAAACGAATCCCATATATAACTACAGTTTTCAAGATCTCTGACATTCCAAACACTTTTACTATCCTTTGAATCAAAAATATTATCTCCGATAACATTTTTTGACCTTACAATGGTTAAATTTCTCCGTGGAAATTTTTTTATATAATCTTCAAATTCTATGAGAGCCTTCTGTTGCCCTTCGTACATGGAAAGTTTGTATGAGTCAATTATTTTTTTATAATCTTCTCGAGAATATTGTTCATTTTTATAACAGCATTGTTTGTTTCTTATGTCCGTACACATGAAACAATCCACACAACCAACGCAGTTATAAAGAAAGGCTGAGTCAGAACATTTTTCACAATTGTGTAAAAATTTACTATTACTACAAGTAATAACATTTACACATTCATATAAAAATGATGAAGCAATTACCGCTTGAAAGCAATCAGTGCAATAACTAGAGTGATTTCCTCGATAAGTATAGAGCATGTTTTGCGAATCATGTGTCCTGAAACAGAGATAACAATTTGAAGCTCCTCCCATGTCTTGATTATATTCACAATTTACCGAATTCCTGACAAAAAGAGATGCCAGAGGCACCGTTTTAGCAAATTCATAAAACTGTTCAAAAAATTTTTGCTCATTATTATATTTTCTTCCATATTTTAACGGATCAAAATAATCAGAAAAATAATAATCTTTATCACATATTGTATAGGGGCAGTCTGGACGATAGATAGAAATAATATTTTTCCCAGTTATGTCACAAGTTCTTTTGTGCAAGTTCCTCTCATTGCGATGTACCATACGTCTAACACCTCTACACTCTGGACACCAAGTAGGCGCCGGCACTTTTATTTTTTTATAAAAAGAAAAATCGCCGGGTTCAATCGAAAAATCTTTCTTGCAATTTTTACATTGTCGTATCTCGTTTTCCATTTCTTATTTCTCAACTTCCACAAGTCTTAGTTCAAAAATGTTTATCGGGCTCGTCAGAAGGGCTTTCTCAAAAGAGTCCCTCGGGTCGGAAACTATTGTAGCCACAGTACCGAGCACATAAGGAGTAATCCCAGGCAAGACAACTTCGGTTCCATTGTCTACTGTAAAATCTCTTGGCAGAATCATTTCAAAATTTCCGCCACCGCGGCCGACTGCTTCCATGAAAACATCTTTCCCGGAAATAGCCACTTCGGTTTTCTCTCCTGGACTGGAGGACAAAACAACTTTTGAAGAATCAGCATATGCTTCGCTAATATAACCAATCGGGACATCGCCGTAAGCAAAAACTTTCTGTCCAATTACTATGCCATCATTTGTTCCGGCATCAATAAGTAAAGTATCGTACATGGAACGATTTGGTTTGTTTAAAATTCCAGCCAAAACAAACTCATTCTTTGTTTTTTTTCTATTTAAAATTTCTTTCATTTTTTCGTTTTCATCCGAGATAGAATTATAATTCGCGAGCGTTGCTTCTTTCTCTCCAAGTTGTAATTTTAGGTTTTGATTTTCCAAAGAAAGCATTCTTTTGGAAGAAAAATAACTGCCAAAATTTCCAAGTCGATTCCCTGCACCATTCCCGAGGACCAAAAATGGACGAACCACGAAATGCGTTACAGAAGATAATCCTTTTAAGATTCCTGTTCTGAAATAGAAAATCAACAAAAGACAAACAACCAAAACGGCGATTCTTTCGAATTTTTTCTTTTTTGTTTTTTTATCTAGGAGGTAGCTCATCTTGATTCCCAATCAAAACATCTTGATAGTAATCCATATCGTCTAAAATTACTCCTGTTCCTCGAGCCACGGCTGAAAGCGGATCATCTACGACATAAATCGGAATCCGAAGAACGTTTTGGAGTAATCGGTCAATTCCCAATAGAAGTGCTCCTCCCCCTGAAAGCATTATTCCGTTTCGCATTATGTCCGATAAAATTTCGGGTGGAGCAGTCTCAAGCACATCCTTTACTCCTTCGATAAATTCTTTGATTGATAAGGAAATTGCTTCTCTGATATCGGAATCGGTTACCACTACCTCTCGAGGAAGTCCAGTTAAAAGATCTCTTCCTCTCACTTCTATTTCCATGTATTCACCAGGAATTACCGAGCCAATCGCGATTTTTACCGCTTCAGCCGTTCTTTCTCCGACTAATATTTTAAACTCATCTCGCATATAGGTGATGATGTCACTATTCAGTCTGTCCCCCGCTATTTTTAAATTTTTTGATTTTACGATTCCTCCAAGCGAGATTACCGCAATGTCCGTGGTTCCACCTCCAATGTCTATAATCATCGAACCAATTGCTTCTTTGATCGGAAGTCTGACTCCGATGGCCGCAGCCATCGGTTCCTCCACCAAAAAAACTTCCCGAGCTCCAGCCGAACGAGCCGCATCATATACCGCCCTCGATTCAACATTGGTTGTGCCAGAAGGAACTCCAATCAAAACTCTTGGCCGTATCATTTTTTTTGATATCTTGTCTGCCTTGTTTATTAAATATGAAAGCATTTCTTCCGTAACTTCAAAATCAGAAATCACTCCATCCACTAGTGGTCTTACTGCCCGAATATGTCCCGGGGTTCTACCTAACATTTCTTTTGCCTTACCTCCAACCGCAAGAATTTGATTTGTTTTAATGTTGACTGCCACAACTGAGGGCTCATTTATTACAATTCCATGTCCCTTTAAATAAACCAAGGTATTAGAAGTTCCCAAATCTATCCCGATGTCATTAGAAATTAATTTGTACATTTTGTCGAACATAAGGATTAGATCTTAGAAGTAAATAAATTTAATAATTCGGAAAGTGAAACAATTTTCCCTTTTTCTTCGGTTCTTTTTTTAAGTTCAATTCCATTTTCTTTAATACTTCTCTCAGAAACCACCGCCCGATAAGGGATACCAAGCAAATCAGAATCGGCAAATTTTTCTCCCGCTGAAATTCCAGATCGATCATCGATCAGGACTTCCACATCGCTCGCCAATAATTTTTCATAAACATTCTTTGCTTCTAGAAGAACTGCTTCTCCTTCTCCCAAAGAAAGTAGGTGAATCTTAAAAGGGGCAATTGTTTCCGGCCAAATCATTCCTTTATCGTCTGATAAGACTTCTACAACTGTACCCATTAGCCTACCAAGGCCTATACCGTATGATCCAATAAAAGCAGGCACCTTATTTCCTTTATCGTCTGTATAATAAAGATCTAATGATTCTGCTTTATTTGTTCCAAGAGTAAAAATATTACCTACTTCAATTCCTCTATGTTCTACTAATTTATTTTTTTCTAGACCGAGGCTTGCGATAACCTCATCTTCAAATACTTCTTTATTTATTGCAATGGCATTGTCTTCGCTCACATAGATGGTGTCTTCCCCTGCTGAAGTTATTGTTTGAAATTCATGAGAATATTTTGAGAAGGCCCCACCTGAAGCAAAAGTTAAATAAGTTAAGTGACCAATACCAACTTTTTTAAAAATATTACTATAAGTAATTTTCATTTTTTCATAAAAATCATTATGCTCTTTTTCATCTTTTGAAAACGAATATAACGCTTTCCAATAAAATTCTCTTCCTCGCATAATACCAGATTTACTTCTTACCTCATTGCGCATAATATCTTTAAAATCATACGCATAAATTGGTAAATCTTTATATGAATTTACATACTGTTTTAATATACTTGTAAAATTTTCTTCATTACTCCAAGATAAACCAATTTCCGTGTCATTTTTTAATTTAGTTTTAAACCAAATATCAACTTCTTTGTCATCCCAACGATTCGTTTTCTCCCATACTTCTTTGTTTTGCAGTATAGAAGTTTTCATTTCTTGTCCTCCAATAGCATCCATTTCTTCCCGAATAATATTTTCAATCTTTTTAATAACTCGTAAACCAAGAGGTAAATAGCTATAGACCCCTGCCATCTCTTTGTAGATAAAACCACCCCGGATTAGAAACTCGGCGTTTTTGGACACTTCGTCCGAAGGAGTCTCTTTTTTGGTCTTGGTAAAAAGTTTTGATTGTTGCATAACTTCCATATTAACCGAAAAAAGGCTTTTTGGCAAAGAAATTGGAATTGGCCCAGAATTCCATTTATTGGTTGCAAATGTTAGGACTTTCTGTTAAGATGTCTTTATGCAAAAAGTAGAAAATCACAAGAAAGATACTAACGTATCGGTGGAGGAAATGTTTAAAGTGGGAGCCCATTATGGCTACTCCAAAACCAGAAGACACCCTTCTGTCTCAAAATATATCTACGCTACCAAAAACAAAACCGACATTATCGACCTGGAAAAGACAAGCGTGATGCTCGATCAGGCCTGTGAGTTCGTTAAAAATCTAGGAGCAAGAAATAAAGTTATTCTATTCGTCGGAACCAAGCCGGAAGCAAAAGAAATCATCAAGAATACCGCTGAAGCCTTAAATATGCCTTACGTAAATGAACGTTGGATTGGGGGATCACTTAGTAATTTTATTGAAATCAAAAAGAGAATAAATGAACTTGAAAATTATCGCAAGGAAAACAAAGAAGGAGGTTTAGAAAAATACACCAAGAAAGAACGCGTAGTGATGGCCAAAAAGATGGAAAAGCTTGCCCGATATTATTCTGGATTGGTAGGTTTAAAGAAAATCCCGGACGCTCTATTTATTATTGATGCCAAGGCAGAACATATCGCGGCAACCGAAGCCAGAAAATCAAATGTAGCGGTAGTGTCATTGGTAAATTCCGATTCAAACATCATAAACATCGACTATCCAATAATCGGAAACGACACTGGTATCCCCTCAATCAGGCTTTTTACAGAAACAATTTCAATCGCTTATAAAAATGGGAAGCTTTCCATTCCAGTGACGGAAAAAGCTGATCCGGTTAAAAATTAATTAATATACTATGTCAACACAAATAACAACTGAGTTGGTAAAGGAACTTCGAGATGCCACCGGCATTTCGGTCATGCAATGTAAACGTGCTTTGGAAGAGGCTGGTGGTGATATGGCTAAAGCGATCGCAATATTAAAAAAAACAAGTTCGGACATTGCTCTAAAGAAATCTGAAAGAAACGCCAAAGATGGAAGTGTAATAATCAAAGGTGACGACAAAAAATCAGTTTTGCTTGCTTTGCACTCGGAAACCGACTTCGTGTCAAGAAATGATGACTTTGTTTTGTTGCTTAATCAATTAGTAGACATTGCATTTAAAGACGGAATCGAAAAAATGAAAGAAGTTTCTAAGGAAATGATTGATCCAATCATTCAAAAAACTGGGGAAAATATTCAACTTGGTGATGCTTTCCAGGTAACGGGAGGAGTGCTCGGAAATTATATTCATAACAATAAAAAAGCAGTAATTGTAAACCTGGAAGGAGGAACCCCAGAGCTTGCCCGAGACATAGCCATGCATTATACGGCAATGAAACCTGAGTATATATCAAAAGAAGATATCACCGCGGAAGCAAAGCAGACAATGAACGAAATTTTTCAAAAAGAAGTAGCTGGCATCAATAAACCGGAAGACATTAAAAAGAAAATGCTGGACGGAAAAATTGCTACCTACTTCAAAGAAAAGACCTTGCTTGACCAACCTTTCATCAAAAACCCCGACCAAACGATAGGGCAGCTTTTAGATAGTGCTAAGGCAAAAATAAAAGAGATAAAGAGCTATTCCATCTAAGAATTATATGTACCTTTTTTTACTATTATTTTTTATATCACTTCTCGGTATAACCTTTATGATAACAAGAAAGGTTATCTCTTTGAGTGGGGTAAAGCATCATCCCTTTCAAGAAGAAAATTTTTTGTCAGAGATTTTGGACTTAAATAAAGTAAAAAATTCAGCAAAAAAAGGTTTTGAAAATGGACTACATTTCGTAATCTGGATTTCTCTAAAGTCTTATATCATTTCCGTAAATTATTTAAATACACAAAGAAAAGCCATAATCTTAAAGATAAAGGAAAAAATTCACAAACACAAAAAAACTGATTCCCGTCTTTCGAACGAACCCCAAGATCCTTCAAAATATCTCAATCTAATTTCCGAATATCGACATAAAATAAAAATTATGAAGCGCAGAATTAAACAAGAAGAAGGGATAGAGTAAGAATTAAACAATTATTGTCTAGGAAGTTTGAAAACAGAATAAGCCGGCATAGCTCAGTTGGTAGAGCGCCACTTTTGTAAAGTGGATGTCCGGGGTTCGAATCCTCGTGCCGGCTCAAATGAATATTAATCTTTCAAGATTGAAAGATTTTTTTTATTATTTCTTATTCTTAGTAGCTTTTGTTGCTTGAGTAGAGTTTACTGCAGGAGTAATGGCTTCCTGGAGTTTGAATGATGCACTCACGAGGGTATCCAATTCTTCCATCGGATGGAATCCAGTCAAGGAATCTTCGTTAATAACAACCGCTGGAAGTTTTGTATCTTGGATTTTATAAATATTAAGCATAGCCTTTACCGCCGAAAGATCAGTACTGTAGTCGAAAGAATAAACCCGTAAATCTGGGTACTTGTCCCGTAATCCCGTTAATACTAAGCTTTGTTTTTCACACTCACTACAATTTTGAGCTGTCGTATAAAAATATAAAATAAAGGCAGATTTTACTTTGCACTGAGCAGAAATCTTTTTCATTAAAAGATAATCCTTTATTTCAAGTAAAGAATAGTAATTTTTTAAATAATTCAATTCTTCGGTTGTCCCTATATTTTGCTGGCCCCATTCTATTTTATGCCCTAAGTCCGCCAATTCAGAAGAAAGAATCGAATCCGAAACATTTTTACAAGAAAGCTCTGACAAGAGAGAATACTGCGTTTCAGAAGACAGGATATCTATTGATATAGTATCTTGGATATTTTTCAACTGAGCCACTTTCTTGTTGCTGAAATAATTACTAACATAAATAGCCGTCAGAAAAAGTCCTAGAGTAATAAAGAAAACTATCACGTACCTTTTCCAATCAAATTGTTCTTGTTGTTCCATTGTTGTTTTAATTTTTTATTTGAACTACCCCGACGTCTCTCTCAAGTGACCAACTCGCCTCTTTGGACCGAACGGCGTTAAAAATAGCCTTTAGAAGCCAAAACGGAGCTAAAACACTATAAATAATCATAAAATAGAGGATATCAGCAGAAAACCTAAATTTCCCTTCCAACATCTTTCTTCCGATTAAAAGGGAGCTGATAACTGAAGTATACAAGATTATTGAAATAAAGAAAATGGTCTTTGTATCAAAAAAGAACCAATCAAAACGAAAACTACTTGGAGCACTAATCCCAACCATTTGAATCTGCAATATCTTGTGAATTACAAAATGAGTAATATTGTAAATAAACATAATAAACAAAAAGATAACCGACAGGACTGAGATTATCCCAGACGGTAAAGTAAAGAATGCCAATGTGCCATATTTTTTCTTAAATAATAATCTTCGATAGTCTATGGCGTTCCGCAAAAAACCGTAAATCCAACGCTGTCTTTGTCGAAAGAGTTTTCCAATCGAATTTGGAGCCACCGTATAAACATATGCATCGGGACAATGTTCGATCTTGTAATGATTTTCTTGCATCCGAAGGGCAATTTCTTGATCTTCAGTGTTATGAGCGCGACGATATGGACCTAAATCGTCAAAAACTTTTTTTCGAAATATCGAAAATGGTCCCGGAGTAACATGAATTCCTCCCAAAAATGCCAGCATTTTTTTATTATAAACAGCCATATCGTATTCCGCTTTTTGGGCCCCTTGTAAAATATTTTTTGGATTATCAACCACAATAGAGGGAGCAACCGCCATTGTATGAACATCTTTAAAATAAGTCATTATTCTTCTCAAAGCTTGAGAGTCAACAAAAGAATCTGCATCCAAACATCCCAAAAATGGAGTCTCCACATACCCCAATCCCAAATTAAGAGCTGTATATTTCCCACCATTTTTTTTCTGGATTACTTTTATATTTTCTTTTTTTGTAAATTCCTGAATTACGATCCAAGTATTGTCTTTACTGCCATCGTCAATCACGATTATTTTTAATTTATCTTTTGGATAATCTAGGTCGAGAAGTGAATTAATGGTTCCTACAATGGTTTTTTCTTCGTTATAACACGGAACAATAATAGTCACCCCTGGATACTCATCAAGTTCAAAATGTTCTTTTCTAATCAAGATTTTTCTTTTTTTTTCAAAAAAAGTTAAAAGAAAAAATACCTGGACGTACACAGACAGAAAAGTCAATATAAAAAATATTGTAGATGAGACTGAAGTCATATTCTATACATTATATCACTTTTTTGGAAAAAATACAATCAAAAAAATCCGCTTGAACTGCGGATTTTTTTGATTGTATTTAAGTTTTTATTGTGAAATTTTTACTTCTTCACTCTTTTCTTCCACCTTACAGCATCCTCCTTTGCAATTATGACATTTACATTTAAAAATCATCATCAAAGCTGAAAGGCCTACCAAAATATAGACTACTGCTTCCAAGGTGGGAACAGACTTCAAAATCTTGTGCACGATATTCCAATCAACATGATATATCATTCCGAAGCCTACTAGGCCCCAATTTATTCCACCGACAATCACCAATATCTTCGCTATCATTTTTCCGACACAGCAACCCTTACCCTTTTTACCTTCTTTACAATTTCCACACATATTTTT
>CAIQAL010000024.1 GCA_903869825.1 uncultured bacterium | reverse complement strand
AGCAGACTATATTTCTTTAGCAATTGACCAACAAAATATTCCATATGTTGCTTATTCAGACGCTGGAAATAGTAATAAAGCTACGGTCATGAAATTTGATGATGGTTCTTGGGTAAGTGTTGGAGATCCAGCTGGTTTTTCTTTTGGGAATGCGAGTTATACCTCCCTTGCTTTTGATAGAGAGAATACTCCTTATGTATCATACGACGATGTTGGACAAGGGGGAAAGGTAGTTGTAATGAAATTATCATCACCACTTCCGCCTTCCATTTCTTACTCCGGGTCTTTTTTGGAAACAGATGCAGATAACGGCACAGTTGCTGGAAGTAGATTGGCAATTTTAACGAATGACATTTTTAAAAATTCTGGAGCAACTTTAACGGAAAATGTAGATTTTACAGTTTCTAATGTTCCAGTAGGACTAACGGCTGTAATGAAAGTTAGTCTCGATGGAACAGCGGCGACTTTAACTTTTACGGGCCAAGCTACTAATAGTACCGCAGCAAATAATGTTTCAAATTTAACTACCACTTTTTTAAATGGCGCTTTTTCGGGTACTTCGAATGCCTCCGATGTGATCAATTATTCTGACAATACTGGAATAATTCGTTTTGTCACTAATGACACTTCTGGTGTGTGGGTTAACGTAGGTGACGCAAATTTTACGACTGGTGGAGCGATGGGTAATTCTCTTGTCCTTGATTCCAATAACACTCCCTATTTAGCATATCTAGACGTTGGAACCAATAAACTTAATGTAACGAAATTTAATGGCAGTGCTTGGGTAAATGTTGGCAGTCCGAATTTTTCAACTGGAATAGCAAGTTATGTTTCTCTCGCAATTAATTCAGAAGGTGTCCCGTATGTAGCTTACTCTGACGGTGCTAATAGTCCCAAGGCTACAGTTATGCGATTCGATGGGAGCGCTTGGGTAAATGTTGGTATTTCAGACTTTTCAGCTGGAGCAGCTTCGTATTTATCTCTGGCATTTAGTGAAAATGATATTCCTTTTATAGCCTATATGGATGGTGGTAATAATTCTAAGGCAACAGTTATGAAACTTGAGAATGGTGCTTGGACTTCTGTTGGTTCTCCTGGTTTTTCTTTGGTCGGAGCAAAAGATCTTCGGCTTGCAATTAATTCACAGAATATTCCTTATGTCGTATATCTTGATGAGATGGATAATAGTAAAATTATTGTTCAAAAATTTGATGGTGGTTCTTGGGTGAATGTTGGTTCAAGTTTTTCAACCGACGGAGCAGTACACCCTTCTCTTGCTTTTGATTTAGGGGATATTCCCTATGTGGCTTTTGAAGATAATGCTGGGGATATTAGAACTAGTGAAAGAGCTACTGTAGTTAAATTTGATGGAGTCAATTGGGTAAATGTTGGCAGTCCTCAATTTTCATTTGCTCCAGCGCTAGATATCTCTCTCGCGTTTAATTCACAGGATGTCCCGTATGTTGGCTATATCCAAACTTCCGGACCACTACATCGAGAAATGTCACAAGTTTCAGTCAAGAAATTTGATGGTAGTGATTGGGTTTTAGTTGGTGCCAATGATTTTTCCGGGTTGCAGTCCTTTGATCTTTCTTTTGCTATTGGTTCAAATGATATTCCCTACGTCGCATTTTCTGACGAAGGAAATTATTCAAAAGCAACAGTGGCAAAATATGTTACTACTCCTGAGCCTAACGAAACAATTGCAAATACAACCAGTAGAACTGGCACACGCTCAATTATTGTTCCACCCCTTGTTCCGCCTGTGTTACGAGAACCGATACCGATTGTTCTCGATATTCCTGCAGCGGAAGTTGAAACAAATAAAACGGAAAAAGTAAAGAAAACTTCTACAAAACATTCTCCTAATTCTGGTTCAGTTACAGACCTTGTTCCTGACCTTGCTCCATCTCCTATTGTTTCAGAAAACGAAAAAAACGAAACGGTAGGAAATTTTGCAGTGGCAAAAGTGGCAGTGGCAAATGCTTATAAAATCATCAAGGAAGAAGCAAATAAAAAAGAAATAGCCAATACAACTAGTATTGTGACAATAACCGGAGCAGCTGTTGGAGCGAGCTCTAGTCTTGTTTCAACACTTTTTGCAAGTCCACTAACCTTGCCCGAAGTAACTTTCTTACCTTTCCGTCTTTGGTCTCTTGCTTTAGCTGGACTTGGCATCAAGAAACGCAATCGTCCTTGGGGGACAGTTTACGACAGTGTTACCAAAAGACCCCTTGATCCGGCTTATGTTGTATTGAAGAACGAAAGTGGCAAAGAAATAGCTACTTCTATTACCGATATGGATGGACGTTACGGATTTTTGGTTGGACCTGGAAATTATATTATTCAAGTAAATAAAACTAATTACAGATTTCCATCTGAAAATCTAAAAGATAAGATTTCTGATGAGCTTTATCAGAATATTTATCAAGGGGAACGAATAATCATTGATTCTGCCTCGGAAGTGATTACCAAAAACATTCCGATGGATCCTCTCAAATTCAATTGGAATGAATTTGCCAAAAAACAACAAAACCGAAATAAGTTCTTTTCAGAAAAAGATTTCGTTCAAGAAAAAATATCAAATATTATATTTATATTTGGAGCGATAGTCGCAATTATTGCTCTTGTCTTAGCACCAAAGCCTTACAATATAATTATTTTTGGAATTTACATTGTTTTGTTTCTCTTCCGTCAATTCGGAATTAAACAAAAACAAAAGGGAATTATAGTTGATGGTACCAGTAATCTTCCTTTGCCATTTTCGATTGTTCGAATATTCTCTGAAAATGACATGGAAATAGCACACAAAGTAACGGACCAGTTTGGTAAATTTTTCTGTTTGGTTCCAAATGGAAAGTATTATATCAAGGTGGACAAAAAGCTTCTAGAAGGGAATTATCAGAATATATATACCTCAAATCTGATTGAAATAAAGAAGGGGATAATAAATGGTAGATTTGAAGTACAGTAATTTTATATTTTGGTATAAATAACTGTTGTAAATTGTTTTTATCTGTAGCGGGTGATCGCACTCACATAGGCACATATGTTGGAGGTTAGCCATCACCCGCTTCAAATGAAAGCAATTTTTTT
>CAIQAL010000023.1 GCA_903869825.1 uncultured bacterium | reverse complement strand
GTAACCCCATCATTTTTAATACGATTAATAATTTGCTCCTTCAAATCGGGAGCTATTTTGTGTCTTTTCATATACTTGTATGTTACTAAATTAATTAATAATTATACAAGATTGGTGTGCAAATTTTGGGGGACGGGCCACACAGACTTTTTTAATTAATTTTCCCTCAGCTTTATGTATAAAAATTTGATATACTTTAAACCATGAAATCAATACATATCACGATTGGGATACTACTTGCTTTGGGGATAATAATTCTTGGCAATATTGTAATCTACGAAGCGGTGGTAAGAATATTTTCTTTTAACCACCCAACGATTATCCAAATTATTTTGGGGTTTTTATCTTTTGGGTTCATCGCTGCTGTGTTAATAGGAATAAAATACTCAAATCGCGTAACCAGGATTTTTTACCTTATCACTTCCGTCTGGTTTGGATTTTCGGTTTATTTTTTTCTTGCTTCACTTACATATCTGGTGATTATTATTCTTTTTGGCAAAGAACCACGAGCTCTGGGTTTGGCTATTATTCTGATTCCGGTATTTGTCGGGGGATACGGAGTTTTTAGAGCAAGAGATTCAAAAATAAAAAAGGTCAATATTAAATTAGCTAATATGCGCGAAGAGTGGATTGGGAAAAGGGCTGTTTGGATTAGTGATGTTCACATCGGACTTATTTATCAAAAACGATTTATCGAAAAAATTGTTAAACAAATCAATGCACTTGAACCAGATATATTTTTTGTTGGGGGAGACCTTTTTGACGGGATTTCTACCGAGAAGGTAATAAATTTTGCTGATCCATTGAAAGAAGTGAGAGCCCCGCTTGGAAAGTTTTATGTTTCCGGGAACCACGAACAGTACGGGAAATCAGAAGATTTTTACAAAAAAGTCAAATTGCTTGGAATGAAAATTTTAAAAAACGAATTACTTGAGATTGATGGATTGCAAATCATAGGTCTCGAGTATTCAAAAATAGCAAAAGGGAATAGCTTACGAAAGATTTTCACAAGACTAAATATAAACAAAAATATGCCATCAATATTACTTAAACATGAACCAAGCGACTTAAAAGCTACTGAGGAAGCGGGAATTTCATTTCAAATTTCAGGTCATACCCACAATGCTCAGCAATGGCCATTTAATTATTACGCAAATGCTATTTATCAAAAATTTACATATGGCTTAAACAACCATGGTTCGCTCTTGGTGTACACCTCAAGCGGTGTTGGCACTTGGGGACCGGCTATCAGAGTAGGAAGTAAATCAGAAATTGTACAATTTACTTTTTCTAATTAAAATATTTTCGAAATTTTTCTTCCCCAATTTTATATTCATTATTATGCCAGAGAAACATGACAATGAAACAATCATCTTTGGTGGCGGATGCTTTTGGTGCACGGAAGCAATATTCAAAGAGTTGAAGGGCATTGTTTCAGCCGAGCCTGGCTATTCTGGAGGAAAATCAAAAAACCCGACGTTTTTGCAAGTTTACCGGACACGCGGAAGTAACTAAAATTGTATTTAACACTAAGGAAATAACGCTCGGCGATCTGTTGACAGTATTCTTTGCAACTCACGACCCAATAACACCAAATCGTCAAGGCAACGACATCGGAACGCAGTATCGTTCGGCTATTTTTTTTAGCACT
Organism: uncultured bacterium; assembly: GCA_903869825.1. Classification (GTDB taxonomy): domain Bacteria; phylum Patescibacteriota; class Minisyncoccia; order Phycocordibacterales; family UBA9973; genus UBA9973. The sequence continues at coordinate 18,838 of CAIQAL010000023.1, read as the reverse complement.
CTTGAACAAAAGAGAATAATTGAGAAATTTATAAAGGACTTAGGTAGTGGCAAAAGCGTTCCTAAGATTGTGACTGAAGTAAAGCCATTCAGCACTTTTTTCTCAGCCGAAGACTATCACAAGAATTTTTATGAGAGGAACAGACATGCCCCGTATTGCCAATTGGTTATAAGCCCAAAGTTAGAAAAAGTCGAAGCCGATTTTCAAAATCTGTTAACGAAATGATATGGAAAATTTTTAAAACAGAAGAAGATTGGCAGAAAATTCTTACCAAAGAACAATATCAAGTAATGCGAGAGAAAAAACCGAAAAATCATTTACTTGCGAACTTGAAGAATACAAAGAAGAAGGTTTTTTTGTTTGCATCGGGTGCGAACTTCCATTATTCGTGTCCTCAGTAAAATTTGAGTCCAGCACTGGCTGGCCGAGAAAAATAACGGGCTATCTAAATCTGGTTTTTGGTATTAATTAAACTTTAATGCTAAAATTAATAAATGGATAAAATTATAAAACCAATTGTTTTGCCAAAAGATAATGGTCCACATGAAAATTCTGTTGAATGGTGGTACTTTAATGGCCACTTGGTAGATGGTATTGGCAATGAATACAGTTTTATGAACTGTTTATTCAAAGTCGATTATCAGAAAGTACAAATTCCGCACATTTCAGGCTCAATAATTCCGGAATATTTTAAATATGGGGATTATATTTTCTTTGCTCACTCTGTTGTTTCAGACATTAATAATCAAAAAAATTATAAAGATATTCAAAATATCTCTCTAATTTCGAAAGATAGCTTTCCCGATGATTTATTATTTATAAATTACACCGACCCTGACATTCTTGCTGAAAATACAACTTCAGAAATAATTGAAACTGATCCGAATAATTTTCATATAAAAAATAAAAATCTATGCTTAAATCTAATCTCAAAGAAATCCCCACTTCTTGAAGGGGGACATGGATATGTCGGCACTCCGAGTGCCGGAACATATTACTATTCTTTGACTGATTTAGAGGTATCAGGAATGATTTATGTAGAAGGCAAGGAAATCGAAGTCACTGGGCGGGGTTGGATGGATCATCAATGGGCAGATGCTGTTTATAAAAGGGATAAATGGACTTGGTTTTCGTTCCAGCTTGATGACGGAACTGACCTAATGTGTGTCGAATATGATACTAAAATTGGTAGTGATATTCTTATAAACGTCATCGATAAAAATGGCCTTCAATTACAATATAACAAAGCTTCATTTACAGCAGGGAAAAACGTTTGGAGTAGTAAAAAAACCAAAGCAAAATACCCGCTCACGTGGATGATTGATATCCCCGATGGAAATATTATAATAAAAACAGATTCATTATTAAAAGACCAAGAAATGATTTTCGGTCAAATTAATTATTGGGAAGGTCCAATGGCAGTGACTGCAACAATTAATGGAAAAGAAATAAAAGGAAAAGGTTTTATGGAGCTAGTCGGCTATCCTTCCAATTATAATTATCTCCTTGTCGCCGGGGAAGAAATCGAGTCGAATATTTTTAAAAAGATTAGTAGTGTTTTCTTTAAAAGAAGAATGATTTAATTTTTTTGGAAAGGGAGTTCTAAAATTAGAGTCGTTCCTTTATTTTTACCGTTGGATTTGGCAGAAATTTTTCCTTTATGTCTTTGCACTATTTGTTTTACTAAATACAGTTTCAATCCAGTTCCGTCTGGGTAAGCAAGTACGGCAGCCTGACTGCGAAAGAATTTAGTGAAAATACGATGTTTGTCATAAAAAGATAATCCTATTCCTGAATCGCCGACATAAAAAACAATACTATGCGGTTTTAAAACCGTATCAATAAAAATTTTTCCATCTTTCGAAGTGTAGACAATAGCATTTTCCAATATCGAATCAATTACAAAACTAATTTTCTTTAAGTCGATAGTCAAAAGAGGAATCTCTTTAAATGTTGGAACATGGAAAGTTATATTCTTTTTGTTTATTTCTTCTCGGTATTTGGTTATGGAACCTTCAACTACGTCACGAATCGAGGTTGCGACAAAGTTATAGCCACTAGTATTTTTGATATCTTTCACCCCTGCAATTAAATCAACAATTTCGAGTAATTTATTAGTGGCATTATTCAAGTTTTGGAGATACTGCATTCTTTCATTAGTCGGCAAATCTTTTTCCAGTTCTTTGGAAATCCAATTTATTCTTGTTAGAGGAGTGCGAAAAGTATGATTCACAATTGAAGTAAATTCGTATTCAATTTTCCCCGCTTTTCTACTGAGTCGGTAAATTATAAATAATAAAAGAAGGAATAATAATTTGAGCAAAGTCAATAAATACGCTTCTATATGCATAGATATATAATAACTTATTATCGATTTATTTCAAAATAAATTTATGCTAGAATATACAGATGAAGAAAGCAATAGTAATAATACTCGCTTTGACAATCTTTTCTGCTTCTCAAACCTTGGCAGCGTCAAAAGTTACGAGCGGACAAAATACAAATTTATCTGTAACAGAAATAGTAACAAAAAGTACTCCAAACTTTGTGAATAATCTTATTGGGTCGTCTGTTAAAATTTTGGAAAATATCAGACTGTCGGCAGTTTCTTTTTCTGATAAAAATATCGTAATCTCTCAAAAAAATGTAGCCAAGAACACAAAAACTGGAAATTTTTTTAAAGTGTTAAATTACCTCGAGCTTTATCTTCTTATTTTTCTATCCTTCATTTGTAAAACAGTTATAATATTTTATTGTTGTCTCGCACTGGTCCTATTTTACATTTTACGCTTTATTTGGAGGCTTATTTTTTGATTGAAACTTTGGACGCTTTTGTGTAAGATAGGCAGATGGCGAGAAGAATTGCGTTAATCCTAATATTGTTGATTTCAGTGCTCTTTTTCCCGTTCTTTGTGTCCATCTTGATTGCTCTTTTTGGAATGTTTTATTTTTCATATTTTTTGGAAGGGCCACTGATATTTCTTCTTTCCGATCTTTTGTATGGAGTGAGAGAGCCGAGATTCCTAAATCTTACAATATTTTCCGCCGTTATTTCGGTAATCGCTCTTGTCCTCATAGAGTTATTAAAAAAGAAACTAAAATTTTGTAATGAAAGAATTAATTAACAATGAATTGGAAACTTTTTAAAACAAATAAATTAAAAACGAGGAGTTTGCTTATCGAACCGGATGAGATTTTTCTTGATTCCGAAAACTTGGAAAATTTTAATAGTCAGCAATTTGAAGGAAGAATTGAAAAACAAATATCAAAGAGAACGGTAATCTTCCTCGGTATTTTTTTTATGATCTCAGTCCTAACTTTTTCTTCTCGTTTGGGATTTTTACAAATCAGAAAAGGAGAAGCCTATCTTAAAATTAGCCAAAATAACACTCTAGCTCAACAAATTATTTTTGCCGATAGGGGAATTATTTATGACCGAAACATGGTGGAACTTGCTTGGAATACGAAAGAGGGAGTGGATGAGTCAGCGCCAATCGGAAGTCCAAATTTCTCAATTCGGACTTATAAAACTCCTGGATTTTCACACACCTTAGGCTATGTGACCTATCCCACTCAAGACAAATCGGGTAATTATTGGCAAACTGAATTCATTGGAAAAGATGGACTGGAAAAAGAATACAGCAGTCGGATCAAAGGGACTAACGGTTCAAAAATTGTAGAAACTGATGTAAATAAAAAAATATATTCCGAAAATACTATCAATGCGCCAGTAAGAGGATCTGATCTCGTGACAACACTGGACTCCAGAATTCAAGGAGAACTTTACTCTTTAATAAAAAATCTATCGGAAAGTCATTCATTTACCGGAGGAGCTGGGGTTATTATTGATGCCACAAACGGAGAAATTATTACTTCCACAAGTTATCCAGAATATGATTCCAAAATTCTTTCTCTCGGGAAAGATAAAAACACGATCAACGGATATCTGACCGATAAAAGAAAAGTTTTTATGGATCGAACAATTTCTGGACTATATACTCCGGGTTCTATTGTGAAGCCATACTTTGCACTGGGCGCTTTGAATGAAGGGATAATTGATCCAAATAAAAAAATACTCTCAACTGGATCAATCTCAATTCCGAATCCATATTTTCCAGATCAAAAAACCGTCTTCAAAGACTGGCGTGCGAACGGCTGGGTAGATATGGAACAAGCTATCGCGGTTTCTTGTGACGTTTATTTTTACGAAATTGGTGGCGGATATGAAGGTCAAAAAGGATTGGGGATATTGAATCTTGGAAAATATGCAAAATTATTTGGCATTGGTCAAAAAACGGGAGTAGATTTGCCAGATGAAGCTGGAGGAACTATTCCAAGTCCTGAATGGAAAGCAAAAAATTTCAAAAATGATCCTTGGAGAATAGGAGATACTTATCATACCGCTATCGGTCAGTATGGCTTTCAGGCTACTCCACTTGAAATGGCCCGAGCAGTCGCAAGTATTGCAAACAAGGGAACCTTGGTTTCCCCGCATTATATTTTAGGAGATACCGGAAAAGAATCGCTCGTGACCGTACTAGATATTAAAAAAGGTGATTTTGAAATTGTTCAAAATGGAATGCGCCAAGGGGTCACTTATGGGACTGCTGTTGGCTTGAATGTCCCGTATGTTGACGTGGCTGCAAAAACTGGGACCGCTCAACTTGGTGTCGCAAAAAATAAAGTGAACTCTTGGGTGATGGGATTTTTCCCTTACGAAAATCCACGTTATACTTTTACTGTGATGATGGAGGCTGGCCCTTCTACAAACGGAGTGGGGGCAACAAGCGTAATGCGCGGACTTCTTGATTGGATGAGTGTAAATACTCCTGAATATTTTAAATAAAAAAAATGGTTGGAAACTTTTTTAGTTTTCAACCATTGGTTGTGTGCTTTTTAGTTTTTGAAGCATTACTTCTCTGACTCTTTGTTTAAAATCGCAAACTTCTTCATTTTCACCTATTGTCATAGGTTCCAAATAATAAATCACGATTGTGCAAGGAGAGAACCACCACTGTCCACTCCTCGGTTTAAAAAGAAATGTCCAAGAAATAACTACCGGCAAAATTGGAACACCTGTTGCTTCTGAAAAATAGAACGCACCATTATCATCAAATGCAGAAAGGTATTCATATTCTTTGCCAACTGCCAATCTTTTGCCTTCTGGGAAAATAAGTAGGTTGTATCCCTGGTCTATCGCATGTTTTATCTTAATGCTGACCTCATTTCTTGAACGTAATTGAGTTCTTGAAAGAGGAATGCCTATAATCCTAAGAAATAGCCCTACTAGTGGAATTCTACGAATTTCGCTGGCATAAACAACTTTCCATTTGTGGAAACCCATAATTATGCCATTTAAAACATCATCGATATCAGAGCAATGGTTTGGAGTAACAATAAATTGTCCTTTGGGCATTTTCTCAGGTACTTTTAGTCTAATGCCAAATATGAATATTATTACTGTAGCAAGGGGCACTGATAAAACATAAACAAGGGATGGAAAGACAAAAATGACAATTATTGTAAATATTCCTGAAATGAAAAATACTGGCAAAGATATTGTCCAAATCAGTAATGTAGCTATTTTGTCAAAGTTTTTTCCGGCTTTAAAAAACCAGTAATCCCTTGATCTTAAAAAGAGCAGAAATGCCAACGTCCCAATGCACACATAGCTAGTTGTGTAAAAAGGGTGCGTACCAAATGTAAAATATGGCAGTGCAATAAATAGCACCCCGAGAATGAATATTGGCATTAGCCATAATTTCACCCTCCAAACTTTCTTGTGTATCATAGTATTTTGGTTTTAAATTTTGTTAAATATAGCATTAAAAATGCTATATTGTCAAACAGTTTTATTTGCTCTTTTGGCTCAAAAAAAGCTATAATAGCTTATTATGAAAAAAGAAAGAATCCTTTTATTGCTTGCAACTTGGGTAGCTATTCTACCTTATCTTGGTTTTCCGTCTTCTTGGAAAAATATATTATTTACGTTGACTGGGCTCGGACTGGGATATCTAAGTTATCAAATGTATCTCGAATCACGAGCAAAAGATAAAGAAAATTCTCATCTAAAATCTTTTGACAACTTTTCCGAAAACAGTAATTTTGTAAAAGAAGAAAACAAAGAAGGGTCTAGCTCACTTTAAAATTAAAACAATAAATAATAATGCAAGAATTTATAAAATCAAAACGTGCTCTTATCATCGTGATTCTGCTCTTAGTAGTTTTTTTCGCTCTTGGAGCTTATGTCGGATATCACAGCCAACCCGATATAAACAAAGTTACGACTCTTTCCGACAAAAATAATCCGGTAGGAATCACTGCTGACTTTGCCCCATTTTGGAAAGTGTGGAATATCATTGATCAAAAATACCCCGGAGCAGACAAAGTTACCGCTCAAGCACGAGTTTACGGAGCAATTTCTGGACTCTTGGGATCACTCAATGACCCATATAGTGTTTTTTTTAATCCTGATGAAGCAAAATCATTTGAAGATGATATCGCAGGTTCATTTAGTGGCATTGGAGCGGAAGTTGGAATTAAAGATAAAATCCTGACAGTAATTTCTCCATTGAAAGATTCACCGGCTTACAAAGCGGGGTTAAAAGCAGGAGATAAAATTTTAAAAATTGACACCAAGGTAACTTCCAATTTATCAATCGAAAATGCAATCAAATTAATGCGGGGCGACAAAGGAACGACTGTCGTCTTAACAATTTTCCGAGAAGGAGAATTAAAGTCTAGAGAAATAAGTATTGTTCGCGAGATTATCGACGTTCCAATAATCAAAACTGAATCTCTCCCTAATGGGGTTTTCGTGATTACGCTATATAGTTTTTCCGCTAACTCTGCTAACTTGCTTCAAGGAGCCTTAAAAGAATTTGTTGCTACAAAAGATGACAAACTAGTTCTTGACCTAAGAGGAAATCCGGGCGGATACTTAGACGCAGCTGTTGACATGGCAAGTTGGTTTTTGCCAAGCGACAAAGTAGTCGTTACGGAGGATTTTGGTTTAAATGGAAAATCAAGTGTTCATCGCAGTAAAGGTTATGATATCTTTACAGATAAATTAAAAATGGCTGTCTTGATTGATGGAGGTTCTGCTTCTGCCTCAGAGATTTTAGCGGGAGCACTTCATGACAACGGAATCGCAAAATTAGTAGGAGATCAAAGTTATGGCAAGGGTTCCGTCCAAGAAGTCTTAGGAGTTACCTCTGATACGATTCTAAAGATTACTGTTGCAAAATGGCTTACTCCAAACGGAGTGTCCATCTCAGAAAAAGGGTTAACTCCGGATATTGAAGTTGGCATTACTGACAAAGATATTAAAGCAAAAAAAGATCCTCAGCTTGATAAAGCAGTCGAAGTACTAAATAACTGGAAATAAAATGAAAGTAATTTTCTTAAAAGATGTTCCAAGAGTTGGAAAAAGAAATGATGTAAAGGAAATCAGTGATGGTTATGCTGTAAATTTCCTCTTTCCAAGAGGACTGGCTGAACCAGCCACGAGTAGAGCAATCTTAGAACTCGAGAAAAGAAAGAGCGAGGTGGTGATCGTGAAAGAAATCCAAGAAAGTTTACTAGACAAAAGTCTCGCTGAGATAAAAGGCAAAGAAATTATTTTAACGAAAAAAGCCGACGAAAAAGGACATTTATTTTCCGCTATTCATAAAAAAGAACTTGTGGAAGAATTAAAAAATAAACATCACGCCGAAATTGCGGAAGAGTTTATTGTACTTGAAAAACCAATTAAAGAATTAGGGGAGTTCGAAATCCCAGTTGTTATTAAAGGGAAAAAATCATCCTTCAAATTAAAGATAAAAAGAAATTAATTTCTCTTATATTTTTGTCTGAAATTTTTCTTTCAGATTTTTTATCATTTCCATCGAGATTTGGTCTAAATCAAATTTTGGTTTCCAGCCCCAATCTTTCCTTGCACTAGTGTCATCAATTGTTTTTGGCCAAGAGTCGGCAATTTTTTGCCTTGAATCTGGAGTAAAAGTGCACTTGAAGTTTGGAACATATTTGGCAACATTGTCAGCTAATTCTTTTGCTGAAAAACTAACTGCAGTCAGATTATAAGAAGTCCTTATTTTTATTTTTTCGGAATCAGCTTCCATTAATTCCAAGGTTGCATTCACTGCGTCATCCATATACATCATTGGTAAGATAGTATCATCCTTCACAAAACAATCGTAGGAACCATTTTTTACCGCTTCATAATATATTGCCACGGCATAATCAGTTGTTCCACCACCGGGTGGTGTTTTCCAAGAAATTATTCCCGGGTATCTGAGGCTTCGAACATCAAGTCCGTATTTAAGATTATAATATTGACACAACAATTCTCCGGCCACTTTTGTAACACCATACATTGTCGTGGGTGCTAAAATTGTTTCTTGCGGAGTATCAAAAAGAGGAGTAGTTGGTCCAAAAGCGGCAATCGAACTTGGCCAGAAGAGTCGGTCAATTTTATATTCGACGGCTAAGTCCAAAATATTTTTCAAACTTTCCATATTCGTATGCCAAGCAAGATTTGGATTTTTTTCTCCCACAGCAGAAAGAATTCCTACCAAATGATAAATGGTATTTATCTGATACTTTTCAATTAAGGTGCGAAGTTCTTCTTTATTGGTAGCATCAACTCTTTCAAATGGTTTGTTAAACTCACCTGACTCTTTACTATAACCAACTGCTATGACATTGTCATTGCCATACTTTTTTCTTAGAGCTGGAACAAGCTCAGATCCTATTTGCCCCAAGGCCCCTGTCACTAATATTTTTTTTTGCATAACTTATATTATACTTTTATCTATATTTTATTCAAATTTTCGAATATTTTGCCTTAAAACAACATATTTTGACCATCCTGAGTTATCCACAGTTTTACTATCCGCTTTAGTTTAGTAAAGTGGAGATATCTTAGATATTAATTGGGAAACAAAAGGGAATAAGGCATTGGTTGAAGCATTTTTATCTTTGCAAAGTAAGGATGAAATGGAATGTTTCTTGCGCGATTTAATGACTAAACAGGAAATTACTTAGTTTTCCAAGCGTCTTATGGCTGCCGAAATGCTCTCAAGAGATGTTCAATATAATGCAATCATAGAAAGTACCGGACTTTCTTCTACCACAATTGCCCGTATTTCAAAATGGCTCAAGGGATCACTGGGAGGCTATCGTTTGGTTATAAAAAATCTTGCCCATCATAATAATTCTTTCAAATTTGAGAAAGGATTGTCTTGATATTTATAATTTTTATTTAATATAAAACCAACCCCTTCTCAAATTTACACGAGGAGGGGTTTTGATTTGGATACCTCGAAAACGCCAAATCTGAAAATATTTGTTCTTTAAAAACTTAAAAAAATGGAACAGAATCTACAAAAGACCATTGAAAAACTTCAATCCACTTTCACAGAAAATGGGATGAACTTTGATGACAATGAAGAAAATTTCTGGCAAATGCTTAATGATTTAGAAATTCAAAGATCTTATAGTAAAAGCTATGGATGAAAAACTCAAAAAAACAAAAGCCGAAAGGGAATTAATTGACCCTGGTGTTTGTTTGACCAATCCAGGTTCATTTTTACACAATTATAGACATTAGTGTCTAAAAACACAAAAGGACAGGAGAAACAAATCTCCCGTCCTTTTTTTATTTGATATTTAGATTACATTTACTACTTTCTTTACTAGAACCTTTCCGTTGAAAGATGTCTTTCTTTTTGAACCAAATTTAACAGTGCCATCTTTTAAAGCATAAAGAGTATGATCTTTACCCATCCCAACGTTAGTGCCGGCCATTATTGGTGTTCCTCTTTGACGAATGATAATTGAGCCAGATTGAGCTTTTTGACCATCAGCAAGTTTCGTACCAAGGTATTGTGGGTTTGAATCTCTTAAGTTTTTCGCTGTACCACCGGCTTTTCTATGTGCCATATTGTTTTAATATTATTTAATGTTAAAATTTCTGTATAACCAGACAAATTCAAGTATAAACGATTATATGGAAAAAATCAAGGGCCTGATAACAAGTGAAAAAGGAAAGGACATTTTGGTTGTTTTAATTGTTATTTTAGTAGGGATAAGTTCGTTTTTATTAGGTAAGATTGGTCCAAGGATGACTCAAGGAACAACCTTAAAACGAATATACGAGCGAGGAAGCAAGTGCTTTATCAGGAAAAGAGTCAATTAATCCAAATATCAGCCCAGACTTTGGGGAACTACTTTGCGTCAAAAAAGGGTAAAAAATATTATTTCATTGGTTGCTCGGCCGGAAAAACCATCAAACAAGAAAATTGAATTTATTTTCTTAATGCAAGTGACGCAGAAAAGGCTGGCTATACTCCATCCACTTCTTGTAGATAGATTATTAGAGGGAAGTGGTATAAGTTAGTTTAATATAGTGTCGCACAATATATCTTTTGGGTAGGCTACTATAATCGATCTAGTAATCTGCACAAAAACGTCCATTAAAGATCGTTTCTTTACTTATTGAAAAATAGGCTGTTGATTAGTTTGATCTCCGAGTTGTAATGTCGGCGCCATATTTTCCAAACCCGATCCATTCCCGCTAAACATTCCTTTAACATTTTTGGTTAAAGATTGAATAAACATATTTGAAAGATCGCCGTAAAGAAATGCGACCGCTGGTTTAACAAAATTATTCATCAAATACGCTGCCGGTTCTTTTAAATAACTCTCCCATAGCCTAACGGCTGTTTTAGTAACAAAATTGACGTTTTCTTTGCCTTCAGGGCTATTTAAGATACCTCTTAATGAGATACCGAAGTAGCTTAAAACGAGGATTACTATTACTGCAAAAACTATCATTCCAAGAATACTTATTCCACCTTTTTTATTTAAAAAATTTATCATTATATTTTTAACCAAAAACATTATGGAATGCGGACACGATATAATTAATCACGCTTGAAATTGTGATATGGAAATAACTTAAGATTAATATAACAGCAATAAGAATTATTATAATTTGTAAAAAGCCTCCTTGTTTGTTTTTCATATTTGTATTATACCAAACGAAATATTACTTGTTAATAGGAAGATAGATCATCGGATCCAGATATGCATTGATTGGTGATATCGGCATATAGTAAGTATGACCACCACAAGCAGCACTTGCTCGTGATTGCATGCTTACCGCAGTCCCAGCATAAACTGATACATGTAAGTGCGGACCAGTTGAATAGCCAGTATTGCCAGAATATCCAACAATCTCTCCCCTTGCGATTTTTTGACCTTCTGAGACTTTTATTAAAGAAAGATGTCCATAGGTGCTTGCCAAGCCATTATTGTATTCTATAAAAACAAACTTCCCAAAAGAAGCTCCGGCACAAACAAGGTCGGTGTTGCCAACACCTTTGACCGTTCCATCGGCCATAGCCATTACTGGTGTACCGACAGAAGCCCTGAAATCAACACCATTGTGGGTACCATTCGCGTATAAACGTTTCCCCGCTTCTGTTTTTCCAAATAATTGAGTAATAAATATTGATTGAAGAGGCCAACTTAAAACATGACTTCCTGGTAAAAGATCTGGGTTTAAAATAAACTTAAGTTGGGATTCATAATCACGTAATTCTTTTTCAAAGGCATCTTTTTTGGCAAGTCTATCTTTTAAAAGTTTTTGGTAATTTGATTCGTTATTTTTAGTTGTTGCCAATAATTTTTTCTTTTCGGCCGTATTTTGCTCAACAATTTTTTTCTGATCAGCTAGTTCAGATTGCAATTTCAGTAACTCTTTTTTAGCATCCATTGTCACACTTCGGGTATCTTCCAATTGGCCTTTTAATTGTTTCAACTCAATAATTTTTGATCTAACTGCTTCTCTTAAGGAAATAATATTATCAACGTCATTCCAAGCAGTCGAAAAACTTCCTTCAGACAAAAAAGTTTCAAGAAAACTTTTTGTTTCATACTCATTCACAATTTTCATTTCCGATTTAATGGCGTTTAAATCCGAATCGATCAAACTTTGTTTGGTGCCGATTTGTGAACTGAGATTTTCAATTTTCGCACTGGCATTAGCAATTTTATTTTGAGTAACGGCAATGTCTGCGTTGAGCTTTTTTTTGTTTAAATCAAGTTCTTTTATACTTGAGTTTAAAGAATTTTTTTGAGTACCAATAGTATTCAGTTCTGCTTGATACTGGGCGATTTCTTGCTCTAATTTAGCAATATCAGTGTTTCTTTGATTAATTTTAGAGCCTAGGTCATCTGCCGCTGTTTGAGCAGACGAAAAACCAATCGGCGAAATGAAAAGTAAAATGATAAAAATATAACTAAATAGCTTTTTGCAGTCGTGATATGGTTTCATTTTTTCCTAAAATCTCAGCAATCGTAAACGGATCGGGCGATTTATCAAGTCCAGATAATGCGAAACGAATTGGATGCAGTAGTTCTCCCCGACTTTGCAATTTATCCGCCAAGGACATAAGAGAATCTTTAACATTTTCTTTGTTAAAATCATTTTCTGAAATATTTTCTAGTGTATTGACAGCTTCTTTAATGTTTGTTGTAATCTTTTCAAGTAAAACATCTTTATAGATTAATTTTTCTTTGGGATAAGCAGGTGCTCTTAAAAAGAAGTCTAACTCCCCTCTTGTAATCATATCTTTTATATCTGCAAATTTTGAAATCCTTTCTGTGATTACAGGAATTAATTTTTCATTTTTTAATTCTTCTGGCAACCATTCAAATATTTTGTTTTTTAATTCTTCTGGTGAAAGTTTTTTGATATGTTCCTTGTTTACCCAATCTAATTTGTCATCATTCCACTGAGCTCCAGATTTTTGGATTCTCTCTATTTCAAAAACTTTGATTAATTCTTCCTTCGAAAAGACTTCTTTCTCTATTCCATCTTTGTCAGGAGCTGGATGCCAACCAAGTAATGCTAAAAAATTCATCAATGCTTCAGGCAAATATCCTTCCTCACTATATTCCATAGCATCTTTAGCTCCATCGCGTTTGCCAAGTTTTTTCTTTCCGTCTTTGCCCATTATGTGTGGCAGGCAAACAAGATGCGGAGGTTTTTCTCCCAAGGCTTCGTATAAAGAAAGATACTTTGGAATTGATGCAATATATTCTTGACCCCGGACTACGTGAGTAATACCCATTTCAATATCGTCAACGATGTGACAAAAATTATAAGTTGGATATCCATCACTTTTTATTAAAACAAAATCGTCTAGTGCTTCAGGTCCGGCAGATAAATCACCAAAGACTAAATCATTCCAATGATAACTTTTTATTTCTGGAACTTTGAAACGAAGGGTTTTGGTTCCATCCCAAATTGCAAAAGTTTCAGGGCGATATTCTCTAAATAAAAAAGCTTTTCCAGCAAGTTCAGCTTTTTCTCGAAAGCCATCCACCTCTTCTTCGGTGTAAGGATCAGGATATGCAAATCCACCATCAATTAATTTTTGTGCATATTTTTTATATAAATCTAATCTCTCAGATTGAGTATAGGGTGCATGCGGACCACTAATGTCTGGGCCTTCGTCCCAATTTATACCTATCCAGTTTAAAACTTTCTCTATATGGGTTATTGCACCTTCAACTTCTCTTTCTTTGTCTGTATCTTCAATTCTGAGTATTAAAGTTCCATTATTTTTACGAGCTAAAAGCCAAGCATACAAAGCGGTACGCAAATTACCAACATGCATAAAGCCAGTTGGTGAAGGTGCAAATCTTGTGACAACTTTTGGTTCCATAACCCTATTTTAACACTAAAATCTTTCTTTTGGAAAGGTTCGTACGAAAATTTATTGTAAATTTTTTAGCACATTTTTTTTATTCGTGAGAAAGAGCAATAGTTAAAAGCTCACTTGCAATTTTTTTGGCTCCGTCTGGTTTATTAAATTTTTTAGCAGATTCCGACATCTGGACAAGTAATTTTTTGTCATTCAAAATTCTATCAATCTCAGAACTTAAAATATTAGCCGTCATATTCATTTCTTCAATCACGATACAGGCTCCAGATCTTGAATAAGCAAAGGCATTTTTTTTCGCATGGTCAGCATTTGAATTTGTAAACGGTACTAGAATCGATGGCACCCCCCAAGCAGCAATTTCAAACAACGTAGAGCCTGCTCGAGATATGATGATATCAGCTGCTCCGGCTGCCATTTTCATCTGGAGAGGATTCAAAAAATCAATGGCTACATATCTGGATTTTTCTTCCGAATCTACAAGGACTACTTGACTCCTGTCAGTTACGAATTTGAAATTTCTGACACCGGTCTGATGAATTATTTGGTAATTTTTAAGTAATCTCGGCAAAGCATCAATCACTGTATTATTTATCAATTCTGCTCCCAAAGATCCTCCAATAATAAAAATTACTGGTAGATTCGGTTCCAATTTGAAAAAATCAAGTGCTTCTTTGTGGTCTCCTTTTTGTGCGATTTCCTGGCGAATTGGTTGCCCGGTCCAGGCCACGCGCTTTTTCGGAAAAAATTCAGCTGCTTCATTAAAAGAAACTGCAATTTTGCTGGCAAAACGGCCTGCCCAAATATTTACTCTTCCGGGAGCAGCATCGGATTCGTGAATCACAACCGGGATTCGAAGAATTCTCGCTGCTACTAGCGTGGGGAAGCTGGCGTATCCCCCTTTCCCAAAAACAACATCAGGATAAATAATAAATAATTTCAAAATAGCAGTTAGTATTCCTAAAAAAGTTTTAAATATATCTGAAAAATTTTTAAAAGAAAAATATGTGCGCATTTTCCCAGCGTTAATTTCTTCAAAATCAAGTCCACTTACAAAAAGGGCTTCCTTGTCATATGGAATGTTCGAAAAATAGTATATCTTAGTTCCAACAAATTTTTCGTGGTCGATTAGTTTATTTAGTTCTTCCACCACGGCAATAATCGGGTAAAAATGCCCTCCTGTTCCTCCTCCTGTAAAAACAATTTTCATATTATTTATTCAAAAAATTAATTACGCTGGTATTTTGAAATTTGAAGCACAATACCGACTGCAAGAAGATAAATCATAAGTGAGGTGCCGCCTTGGCTCATAAATACAAGCGGAACTCCGGTTAAGGGGAACACCCCAACAATCGACGCTATATTCATAAACGACTGAGCCGTAATCAGTATAACAATTCCAGCCACTAAAAGTCTACTAAAAATATCCGGCGAATGATTTGCAATCCGCAAGCCCCGCAAGGCAAAAAATGAGTAAAGTAGAATGGTAATGAAAGCGCCAACAAACCCAAGTTCTTCGCCAAGCACGGCGAATATTGAATCCCCTTGTGGTTCCGGTAAATAACTAAACTTCTGGACACTTTGGCCTAATCCCCGACCGATAACCCCCCCAGACCCAATGGCTATCATTGACTGTTGTATCTGATATGATGATCCTCGAGGATCGTTCGATGGATCCATAAAAGTCTTTATTCTTTGTTGTAGGTACGGAGTGGTAAATACAAGAATTACCAATATTACTCCAACCCCAAGAATTGTTCCAAGCAAATATTTAATTGGCACATCCGAGAGAAAAAGCATTGCCACCCCAGTAATCGTAATCAAAATAAAACTCTTGGTATCGGGTTGTTTAAATAAAATTACAGCAATAATTCCTAACATCAAAAGAAGTGGCAAAATACTGAGTTTAAAAGTCTTTGCTTTTGTTTTTACCCAAGAAAGCCAAGCAGCAAAATATATCACAAAACCAAATTTTAGTAGTTCTACCGGCTGAAAAGTCCCAAGTGGTCCGAGCTTTATCCATCTAGTCGCTCCACCGTGACTCCAACCTAAATGTGGAATAAAAACCGCTGCCGTCAAAAAAATTGACGCAAGAAAAATATATAGCGAATATTTTCGCCAAAATTCATAATCTTTTTTGTAGGTAAAATACATTCCGATTGATCCCAAACCGAGCCCAAGCACTAGTTGCGTGAATAAAACGTCAAAAAATATTTTGGGATTTCGAACTAAAAATCCCAGTGAAGCAGAGACAAACATAGTCACCCCTAGGACAAGAAGCAAAATCAAGATAGTCAAAAAAAATTTGTCGACTTGTTTTTCTTTCATAAATTTAACTTACAACTGCCAAAATTATTCCCAGGATTGCAAAAATTATTGAAAATATCCAATACCGCATCGTGACTTTGTATGATGGCCAGCCGATTGCTTCAAAATGATGATGAATTGGGGCAAGTTTAAAAATTCTTTTTCCATGCCTGAGTTTTTTAGAAGCCATTTGTAAAATAACTGACAGAGAAGTAATAACCAGAGGCAAAGCAATGATTGGAAAAACAAGTACCGAATCAGTCAAAAACGCCAAAACTGCCAAAGTAAGGGTTAGGCCCATAATACCCGTTTCTCCCATATAAAACCTAGCAGGAGGGATATTGAACCATAAAAAGGCCAAAATAGCGCCGGCCAAGACACCTGAAAATGCAGCTATGTTTATTTGGTTGTTTGCATAAGCAATAACTGAATACGAAGCAAATATAGTGGCAAAAACTCCGCCGGAAAGTCCGTCGATTCCATCAATTACTCCACTAGAAAAAGTCCCAAGTGCTACGATAATAAAAAGAGGAATAATCAGCACTCCCAAATAAATTGTTCCACCGAATGGAACGTGAATGCCGGTTATCCCAAGTTTAAAATAAAACCAAAAACCGATACTAAGCGACAAAACGAGAATCGTAAGCACTTTCCAATTTCTCCAAGATTTGTCATCTCGGGCAAATTTCCCTTTGCCAAATATCTGAATCAAGTCATCCCAAAAACCAATCAAGGAACCAATAATCAAAGTAAAAAACGGAATAAACGTTTGATCACGGCTAATAAAATTTAATTTATTTGAAAAGTCACTTGGAAAAAAGATTGGAAGCAAAAACACCAAAAACGTCGTCACTAAGACTGACCCCCAGATAATAATTCCACCTACTCTTGGGGTGTTTAATTCTTCTTTTTCGTTATGTATTTTTTTGAAGTCGGAAGCAGAGACGTCATCATTTCGGGAATATTTTTTCCACATTTTATATTTGTAAAAAAAGTGGGTCGCAATTGGCGTAATCAAAAGTCCGATAAAAAAGGCTGCAACTGTTGGAATAAAAATTTTTAGTAAATTTAGAAACATAAAATGTGCTATACCTCAGTTTCGTTTTTTAATTCTTCGCTGACATTTTCGATTGATTTGGCGATGGAACTATTTATTTCCTGATAATCTGGCAGTTCATCCAAGTTCTTCACTCCCATAAAGGAAATAAGATCAAAACTTGGTTTGTATATAAAACGGCGGTTGTCCTTTGGATCAACATGCTTTTCTACCAAACCACGGATTGAAAGCGCTCTTAAAATAAAACTTGAATTTACTCCTCGAATATAATCAATCTCAGACCTGCTTGTCCCATTTTTATATAACACAATCGACAGCGTTTCTAAGCTCGCTTTCGAAAGGTCCTTGTTTAATTCCTCTTTTTGTAATTTTTCGATTATTTCCGAAGCTGCCGGTGCGGTGCCCATAGTCACTCGACCATCTTTTTCCAAAAGTACTACTCCTCTCTTATTTAAATTTTCCTTGATTCTTTCTATTGCTTGATTAATTTGTTCCTCAGCTACCTCTAAAATTTCCGAAAGTTTTTTTCGACTAATCGGTTCCCCTTTCCAAAACAATATCGCTTCGATTTTTTGTTCTAAATTATCCATATATCTCTGCGGTTTCTTCTCCTGTTTTAATAGGAGAATTCTCAATAATAATGTCTTCAAAATTATTCTCTTGTGCTACTTGCAAGATTCCTTGCCGTACCATTTCAAGCATTGCTAAAAACCCGACAATTACAAATACTTTCTCTTCTTTAGTTTTAGCCACTCCTGAGAATTCTTTAAAATTCATTTTTAAAGAATTATTTATTCGGTCCGCTAATTTATCTATCATTTCTTCAATACTAATAACTTTTTTTATTTCCACTTCCGGTAAAAAAACTTTTGAAGGTATTTTACCCAATGCGCCTCGAGCAAAGGTCATCATACTTTCTGTAGTTATCTGCTCATCAGGCAAAAATACCAAAGTACTATTTTTTCTTTCTTCCGAGGCGAAAATAATATCCTTACCGAAAATATTTTTTATATTTTTCGAAAGCAAAATATATCTTTCATAAATTTTCAGACGGTCTTCCAAGTCCTTGATATCACTTTCTTCTTCGTTCGTAAGACTTAAATTCGGCAAGAGTGATTTTGATTTGATTAAAATAAGAGTTGCCGCCACAATTATAAAACTTGAAATTTCAGCCGGTCTCAAGCCACCAAGGCTATTAACATACTTTAAATAATCTTCGGTTACTTGAGCAAGCGATACGTCGTTGATGTGCAACTTTCTTTCTTCCACTAAATTTAAAAGAACCCCGAACGGCCCTTCAAAACCAGTAGTTTTGATTGTGTAAACTTCATTTTCCACCCACATATTATAGCATATTTTTTAAAAAAATTGCCTGAACTATTGTTCAGGCGGCGGTAATATACTCTCCAGATAAATTAATCCTTCGTTAAACCCAACAGAGAGGATCATTACCTGCTGTCGCAGGCCTGTTTCGGGGTAGTCCCATTTAGGCGATTGGTCGATCGCCTTTAAGACTTTCAATTCGATTTTTCCAAATTCAAATTGTGGATTCAAAATTTTTTTCTGCAATTTTTCAATTGCCCCACTCCTCTTGAAAAAAATTTCAACTCTCACCACCCCTTCCATATTTTTTCCGATAAACTTCGGAGGATAAGTGATGTGGGTTTTTAGGAACTTATCAAGCTCCTTTTCTCCACCTGGAAAAACAGGCGGTTTTGGGTTTAATAAATTTTTCATATTT
>CAIQAL010000022.1 GCA_903869825.1 uncultured bacterium | reverse complement strand
GGCTACCTTTCTCGTTGACCACCTCTTCCTCAACAGAAGCTGGGTTGCTTCTTTTCTAATCCTCGGCATATTTTTGTTTGTTGTGTATGGCATGACTTAATGATATTTCACTAAGTGATGCGAAGCTATTGAGATATTACGATAGGATTGACTTTTATAACATTTTATTATATCATAATAAAAAATCGTTCCGGTTTTTGAACCAAAACTAGTCTCACTAACCCCTTTAACAAAAGAATTATGCTTAACACAAAAATTACAATCGACAGAACAGTACTGGTCACTATTTCTGAAGAATTCACAAATTCAAATGGAAATGTTGAGCCTTCTCCGTTTGAGAAAAATGTACTCTCTTCTGAAATTGAGTCATTTCTTGTCTCAGAATTAGAACTCGTTGACTGCCCTGACGTTAATATTTCTGGCACAGAGTTTGCTACGCATATAAACTCGCTCAATTTAGTCCCACTTGATGAGTTTTGCGCCCAAGCTATTCTCGAACACAAAAATCTGGCCGCAATAATTTTCGAACTACTAAAAAGGGGAAATTTTTTTGTTCGAAAAGATTTTGACCTTAAGTCAATAAGTTTTTTTGGTAGCTTTGCCACCAATGGAGAAGATCATGATTTTATATACTGTCTCCAATTCAGCAAAGGAATAAAAAACAAACCAGTACTAATGGTCTTTGAAAACGATCCCGACTGGCAACAGGGAAAAGACCTTGCTTTGGTTTTAAATAAAAAGGCCTCAGAAAAACTAAGGACAAATCTTGAGAGGGAAAATACAAAAAGAAAATAGCACATACCCAGCTTTACAAAAGCTGGGTATTTTTTTATTTAGCTAATTTATATATCTATGCTAATCTTTAAACACATGAACGAATACCCAATGCGAATAAACAAATATTTAGCTTCAAAGCAAATTTCCACCCGGAAAGGAGCTGACGTATTGGTAAAAAACAAGCAGGTTTTTATCAACGGAAAGTTGGCCGTGCTCGGGAGTAAAATACTGGAAACTGATAAAGTGGAAGTGAAAGGAATGAAAAATTCCGAAAAATATATCTACTATGCTTACAACAAACCTGTTGGGCTTGAAACTCCGGAAGTTGCCGTCAAAGGAGTCTTCCCTATTGGTCGTTTAGACAAAGCTTCTCATGGTCTTTTGATACTAACCAATGATGGACGAATTACCGACAAACTATTAAATCCAAAATATTCTCACGAAAAAGAATATATTGTAAAAACGAAAGAAAAACTCCGCTCGAGTTTCAAACAAAAAATGGAAGCGGGAGTTCAGATAGAAGATTACAAAACCAAACCCTGTAAAGTTCAAATCATAAATGACTCCACTTTCATGGTAATTTTGACCGAAGGAAAAAAACATCAAATCAGGAGAATGTGCTCCGCACTATTCCAAGAAGTGGCTGACCTAAAACGCGTCCGAGTGATGAACATCAACCTCGGTAAATTAAATTCAAACGACAAAAGAGAAATAAAAGGTACCGAACTCACCACTTTCCTAAAAAGCGTGGATATAAAATAAGATAATCTTTATACTACTGTTCGCAAATAGTGTTCCTTGCAGTACAAGTTAGAAGTTTTTGAATCATAAGCAGTCAATATTTCTGTCTCGCATCCATCATAAGAGCATTTGGTTTTATGAAAAAGTGGAGAAGTCCGTAATTTCATACGGTCTCGGTGTCGACAGTTTGGGCACTTATTCGGGAGTGGTAAATTAAACCTTTGGTAAAAAAGAGCCTCATTTGTTATTATTCTAAACGCTGTGGTGCAATCTTCAATATCTTCTTTGCTATTTATGCACTCCAAGACTTCACTGATAATATTTTCTGTAATGTCTTTGGCTCCGTCAGGAATATTCTCTGATTTAATAGTAGGTTGGTAATTTCTTTCACCTCTTT
Source organism: uncultured bacterium (assembly GCA_903869825.1). Classification (GTDB taxonomy): domain Bacteria; phylum Patescibacteriota; class Minisyncoccia; order Phycocordibacterales; family UBA9973; genus UBA9973. The sequence continues at coordinate 16,442 of CAIQAL010000022.1, read as the reverse complement.
CATGCCAAGAAAATCCATTATTTGTTGCTTCTTCTTTTGAAAGTGGAAAATACTCATTGGCCGTTGTTTCATTGTAAGCAAATGGAGACAATTCCGAAGGAAAAAATTCTCCGTATGCATACCTAATACCATTTTTGCCGACGTACGGCATAATTTTCATTTCTTTTATTATTTTTTCTCGCAATATTTCAAATTCTTCTTTGGTATATTGTTTATTTAAAATACAATATTCTTTTCCACGAAGACCAATACATCCAAACATATTCTTGGAGGTCATTACCTGCATACAGTAATCAATGTGACTGTTTTCGTTCACTCCAAACCAAGAGAACCGCACATTGGAACCGCCGTTTCCCCCTTGCAATACTTCATAATAACGTTCAATATTGTTTCCAAATTGAGTTACATCCTCGCACTCTTTTACGTTATTGGCAACCATATACTGACAATATTTTACGTTCCACCCTTCATGTACAATAAAGCTTTCTTTTGTATTTTTGGAATTAAAAATATAATCCCCCGAAACATCATTCGTCTGTTCTTCGTGCATAAATTTGGTAATTCCATTATTCCAAATTTCAAATACTTTCTTTTTTATTTCTTCCAGATTTTTCCTGGAAGTAAGATTCATTTCTTTTATTTTGGCATCGTAGGTCACTTTGTCACCCATTGACTGATTGAAAACTTGGAAACTCTGGTTTCGGAGATTTACACAACCGAAACAATCCGTGCATCCATTGCAATCTCGGCAAAACTTTATATCATTTGAGTTTTTGCAATCGACAGAATAAAAAGCGCGATAACAATTGTTGATATTCACGCACTCGTAACACATCTCGCCTTTTTCAATCAAGTTGGTGTCCACGCAATTGCGGGATTTCTCAACCTCACATCCGTAGGCGCAATCTTCATTAAAATCGGAATCAAACATCATGTAGCAATTCTTCAAATCAAGCACCATATTGTTGTAAGGAGAATTTAGCATACGCGATTCATCCACCACAAAGTTTGCTAAAAACGGGACAGCCCTCATCAATTCTTGGTATTGTTCAAAAAAAGATTTCGATAAATCATAATCCTTCCCATAAATTCTCGCGTCAAATTCTTCTCCCCACCAACATTTCTGACACAAAATCTTTGTACCTCCTTCCGGTCTGTAAATGGAAATAATGTTCTTTTTGCAGATTTCACAATCTCGCTTGTATAAGGTACGGTCATTTCTGAAAGTGAGCCGCCTCTGGAAACGGCATTCCGGACAAAAAGTCGGAGCAGGAGTTTGAATCATTTCATAAAAATTAAAATCTTCTGCATCAATGACAAAATCATTCTTGCATTTTTGACATGCCTGCACTGAAGAATTCGAATGTGTTTTAATTTCCATGTATTAAATTGTAGCACAAAGGATCGTCTAGCTTAAATTTGAACTTTCGAAAAAAAGTAACTTCCAATAGCTAGAAATAGTGCCATAAGAATTACTAGGATTGAAATATCCCAAGCAAGAGTGAAAAAATGGATGTTGGTGAGAATGTGCCGAAGCGCATCTACTGTATAAGAAAGCGGATCAAACGATGCGATTGTGCCAAGAACGGATGTTCGATCTAATGGGAAAATTGCTCCCGAGAGAAAAAAGAGGGGCATCACTAGAAAGTTCATAATCATTTGGAAACCTTGCATGTCGTCCAACTTTGAAGCAATAGCTGTGCCAAGGGCGGTAAAAAGAAGTGAAGATAAAAACATTACTAAAATTACAATCGGCACGAGCCCCCAAGACACCGGACGAAAACCAGCGATTAAAGACAAGAGCAAAACAAGCGTGCCTTGCATGGTGGCAATCGTGGCTCCTCCTAAGGTACGCCCAACCATAATATTCAAACGAGGAACCGGGGCAACAAGTGTTTCCTTCAAAAAACCAAATTGCCTGTCCCAAATAATTTCCATCCCAGAAAAAATTGAAGTGAATATTATTGTCATACTCATAATTCCCGGTACTAAAAATTGAATATAATTTCCTTCTCCGGCTTTTGAAAAGACAGGACCAAAACCAAAGCCAAGAGCAACCAGAAAAAAAAGCGGTTGGGCAAGCGATCCGATCAATCTTGAGCGAGAGCGAAGATATCTCTTAAGTTGTCTTAACCACAAAATATAAATTATTTGCATAAAATTTTTGTTTTATTTTTTTGTCCAAGCTTGATGTCGCATCCGCATTGCATCTGTCTTACTTACGTCTTCATCTCGAATGTTCCGGCCGGTTAATTTCAAAAATGCTTCTTCCAATGAACTAGTGCTCGTAGCTTTTTTTAAATCTTCTAAGCCTCCGGAAGCAACGATACTACCATGGTCAATGACAGCGATCTTGTCGGCAATCCGTTCCGCTTCTTCCATATAATGAGTGGTAAAAAATACCGTAATTCCTTCTGATTCATTCAGTTTCCGTAAATATTCCCACATATGATTGCGGGTTTGAGGGTCTAGCCCCAAGGTTGGCTCGTCCAAAAACAAAACTTTCGGGTGGTGCAGTAACCCACGTGCAATCTCCAGCCTTCGTTTCATCCCACCGGAAAATTCTTTTACAAGACTTTTTTTTCTATCCCAAAGTTCAACAAATTCTAAAAGCTGCTGGATTCTTTCTCTCCGAACTTCTTTTTTTACGCCGTAGAGTACCGCATGGATTTCCATATTTTCGTAAGCGGTAAGTTCGTCATCAAGACTTGGGTCTTGAAAAACAATTCCGAACGAATGGCGAACGTCTCGTGCTTCTTTCATCACATCATGATCGTCAATTGAAAGTTCTCCACTGGTCGGAGTAAGTAAAGTAGTCAACATTTTAATAGTGGTTGATTTTCCAGCTCCATTCGGTCCTAGAAACGCAAAAATTTGTCCTTTTTCAACGGAAAAAGAAACATCTTTCACCGCGATAAAGTCTCCGAATTTCTTGGTTAAATTTTTTACTTCAATAATAGACATACGTTTGTTTGTTTATTTATTTAGCGAGAGCCCAAGCTTTCAATTCTTTATACTCTACTTCTCCGCAAATCCATTTTTTGTTTTTTTCGTTATAAAAAAAAGGCACTCCTCCACAAAAGTCCTTATCAAGCGCAATCAAACGCTTTTCGTTTTCTTTGTTGTGCCAAACTTCCAAGCTTTCTACTTTGACGCCTTCTTCCCTCTCTAGTTGTACGACCAAATCGTGCATTTTGGTGCAGGAAGGGCACTCTACCCCATAAAATTCTAACAAATGAGTCATGATTTAGTTTCTCTAGATTATTTTACTAATCTTGAAAGACGGGACTTTTTGCGAGCAGCATTGTTTTTCTTGATTACCCCTCTTTTTGCCGCTTTATCAATTGCCTTAAAGGCTGCACTTAAAGACTTTGCTGCTTCTTGTTTGTCCTTTTTGGATAATTTTTCAATTTTTTTGATGACTTCTTTCATTGAGCGTTTTCGGCGGTCATTAATCGCTCGTTTGCGAGCGGACACCCGAATTGCTTTTTTTGCTGATTTAATTATAGGCATACTTTTATTATAGCAAAAAAACCGTAGAAACACAAATATGTTATAATGAGCTTATGATTGCGAGCATAAAAGGAAAAATTACTTATAAAACAGACAAATTTGTAATAGTGGAAACGGGAGGAATTGGCTATAAGCTAGGCGTTTCAACCGACACCCTTTTAAAAATAAAATTAAACGAGCTTGTTTCTTTTTGGACCCATTTACATGTAAGAGAAGATGCTCAAGATTTATATGGCTTCCTGGATTATGCTGAACTTGATTTTTTTGAACTCCTGCTGGGAATCTCTGGTATTGGTCCCCGGTCAGCTCTCGAGATTTTAGGAATCGCATCGATTGAAACTTTGAAAAAGGCAATCGGCACAGAAGATATCTCATACCTGACAAAAATTTCAGGCATTGGTAAAAAAACAGCAGAAAAAATTATTTTGGAACTACGAGATAAAGTGGGAAAAGAAAGTAAAGATAGTAATATGCAAGGAGAGTTGGACGCGCTTGAAGCTTTAAAATCACTCGGATATTCTCAGTCCGAAGCACGAGATGCTTTGAAAAAAGTGCCAGCCGAATTAGACACTAACAAAAAAATCCGAGCAGCACTGAAAAATCTAGGTGGCCGCTAGCTATTTTCCAAAATAGTTTTTTATCCCGGTTGTTGTGAGTGCCGCCATTATTTTATAAGAAGCTCTTCGACTAGTGGTATTTCTAAATACTTTTTCGTAGATATAACCATACTCCACAAGGACTGTTCGAACCTTTTCATTTAAAGTCCCGCTTGTCCCCATCGCAATCAAGTTTTGGTCGGGAACTATCCCGCTTTTTTCTTTTGGGTAGGAGCTTGCACTATATTTTTTTTTTAATTGTTTAAAAATACTGTTGGCAACCTTGGTGCTTCCCGCCGAATTAACCATTTGCGCCTCCGGTACATATATAGCAATTCCTTTATAAGTTCCGATGGTAGAAACACTTGGTCTTGGGTAGTCATTGAAGTGAACGTGTAAAACTAGGTCTATTTTATTTTCATTTGCCCATTTATTTATCCCAAATAATTTTACCGACATATCTTCATTTACTGCTACATGCGCTACTCCCTCTTTAACCGTAAAGTCTCCAGCCACAATTTCTTTTTTGGTTTTTAATTTTGCTGCTTGTTTAAATGCAATTATTTCGCCTTTGTGGTTTGAAAAATAATCCGCAAAAGTTTTCAGGTAACCGCTTTTATTTCGGGTGATGTAAACTTTATAATTTTTATCCACTTTTAGACTATTGTAAATTTGGGTAGCTAAAACCAAGTTCATGTCAGCTTCTTTTATTTTTCCGTACTCTGCCCCCCAAGACCCGTTGTCGTGACCAGGCACAATCAATATCCGAATCGATGCTTTGGTGGTAGCTCGAACAAAAGAGATCGGAAGAATTAAAAGAAATATAATAAACAGTGTCTTTTTTAGTGTCATTATTATATGATTGTACCATGCCAGAACTACCAGAGGTGGAAACCACTACCCGGGCTTTAAGAAAGGAAGTGGTTGGACTAAAAATAATAAACGTCTGGACTGATTTAAATACAAAAGACAAACGGAAAACAGACACCGTGGCTAATTTGAAGTACTTTAAATTCTTTAGAAAAAAAGTTCTTGGTAAGAAAATATTATCAGCGGAAAGAAGGGCAAAGAATATCCTAATCCATTTATCGGAGAATATGACAATTTTGATTCACCTAAAGATGACCGGTTATTTATTTTACAGCAAAGACAAAAAAGTAAAATATTCTCATGTTGTTTTTACTCTTTCTAATAAATATTTTTTAGTTTTCTCCGACTTACGAAAATTCGGAAAAATAACCCTCCTTGATACGAAACTTGCCAACCAATCAACCCATTTAAAGTATTTAGGCCCTGAGCCGCTTGCTAAAAACTTTAATTTGTCGAAATTTAAATCAGTACTTTTTAAAAAACCAAATGGGAAAATTAAAACGGTTTTGCTGGATCAGTCGATATTAGCCGGTATCGGAAATATTTATTCGGATGAAATCCTCTGGGATTCGGGAATTCATCCGGAAAGAAAAGTTTCCAAAATAAAACCAGAAGAATTCAATAAACTTTTCCACTCTATAAAAAAAATCCTCTATTCTGGTATAAAGTTTGGGGGAGACTCGATGTCAGATTACCTTAATTTATATGGATTACCCGGAAATTTTCAAAACCACCATAATGCCTACAGAAGAACGGGAGAAGAATGTAGAAAACAAGGTTGCTCTGGTGTTATAATTAGGAAGATTATTAATAATCGGAGCGCTCACTTTTGTTCCAAGCATCAAAAATAATATGGCTGTAAAAGAATTAACTGTTTTTATATTAATCTTAGCCGCTTTATGGCTAATCTGGTTTTTAACCGGAGGGCCTGGAAGAAATTATGATGAAGAGCCCTTTATTGTTCCACCAACGACCCAAACTCAATAGAAAAGTTTGTCAGATTTTTAGTATCCTGAATAAGGCTATCCCCAGCGCAACAGAAACATTCAGTGATTCTTTTTTCCCTCGCATGGGTATTTCTGCTACCCAGTCACATTTTTTTAAAACCTTCTTTGGGAGTCCAGAAACTTCCGTCCCAACAATAAAGGCATTTCTCGTCCTTAGTTTAATTTTTTTATAATCAATAGAATTCTCCGATTGCTCGATTGCTACGACCTGATACCCTTCCTTTTTTAATTTCACGATAAGAGAAACCAAACTTTTCTTTTTTTCCCATAAAACAAACTCCTCTGCTCCAAGGGATGCTTTTGCCAAATCATTTCTTTTTCGTCCAAACCGGTCAATGGGTGCTGCGGTATACCCAGTTAAATAAATCTTATTTAACCCAGCAGCATCAGCTGTTCGGAACATCGCTCCAACATTTTCCACGCTTCGGATATTTTCCAAGATTAAAACGCTTTCTTTTTTCTTTTTTTCTACCATCTAGCCATTATAGCGGGCTTTCTTAAAAAGAGAAATTATTTTCAGCCCTTGAAAAAGAAAGAGATTTTATCACAAAAAAACTCGACCCAAGTTTGAGTCTTAACTAAGAATAGATTTGCCTTTTAATTTACTGCTAGTTTCAATAAAACAATTCCTGCAATCAAAATAATACTCCCTAATATTGTTTCAATTTTTGGCCGATCTTTAAAGAAGATAAAACTAAAAAGAATCACAAAAAATATTTGCGTTCTGAATATAGAGGTCACCGCTCCGGCATTTCCTACCCCTAAGGCTAAAAATGACAATAGGTTACTTCCAGCTCCGAGTGCTCCCAGCAACAAAATAATTTTTTTATTTGATACTACTTGTAGATAAACTTCTTTTCTTTTGCTGATTACCCACGGGAGGAAACAAATTACAATCAATAAATTTTCCGTGATGAGCGCAAACAAGTCATTTCGAGGAAAAGTATTCCCGATTGCTAGCTTGTCAAATACTGACACGAAACCAATTAAAGCTACCGATACAAGCATCCAAAAAGCGAGCTTATTTTTAAAAAGAAACTTGAAAGGCTCAAAAATTCTGTCTTTGACTGAGCTGATATTGAGAAGATAAGTTCCAAGTAAGGTAATCCCCATGGCGATAAATTGCAATAATCCTGGTTTTTCCGAAAATATTATAATAGACAAAAGAAGAGTAAATATAGGACTTAGGCTGTTTAGTGGATAAATCCGGGGCAACTCAGTCTTCTGAATAATTTTATAAAAAATGATTCTCGAAATAGTATACAAAATAACCGAACCAGTAATACCAATAAGGAATATTTTGTTTACGGACGGTAGCCCTTCTCTCCAAGCAAGCGGAAAAATAAAAATAGTTGAGGTGGTAATCACCGTCCGCGAATGAGCCTAAAAATCTAGAAACGTTAGACCAATATGAACCATATTGATTAAAACCTCCGTGAACATAAGTTTTTAATGTTTCATCCATGTCTGAGTATGCTTCAAGAACTATTTTTTGAAATAGTTCTTTTTGCTCACTAGAAAATTTCCCCATTCTTGATACGTCAGAATATACTTGTTCAAAATCAAAATCAGACATTAGTAATTCTCTTACTTCAGGAATACTTTCAATTTTTGGATTATTTAATATTTTTGACCACATTTCCTTCGCAAGTGGTGCACCAAAGTTCGCAGTAAATCCTGCTCCTGTTAGTAAAATATTTTTTTTAAAATTAGTACTCATGTTATATAACCCTCTCAGTAGGGTCTCACTAACGTGTCCCCCCTCACGGTCGTGAACCTTTGGACGGTAGACCCCGTAAGCATTATTTGTAATATTTTAGTTTACCACATCTAGCCCTCTCAGTAGGCCTCTATAATTTTATATATAAATTATGGACCAACTAAATGGGACAAATGGGACACCAATAACGTATCTCTGCAATGTCCCAATTTACCAAAGAATCCTATTAAATAAGGATACTTAGTACATTTAAGACCATATATTGAAATTAAACTCAGTTGGTTTTTTTATCACAAAAGATCGCTAAATTATTATATAATTAAACTATGGGTAAAAAAGGACATAGTGTAAAAAAATCGTTAAAACATTTTTCAAAATCCCACGAGAAAAACTTAGACAATATTAAATTGCTTTTTTCTGATCCAGAAATTAAAGAAACAGTGATTAAGGCACGAAAATTTTTAAGATTACCACCTAACGGATTTTTCGACCCTAAAAACCCAGCCAGTGAAAATAAAGTGCAATTATGGTGGAGTGAATTTTACAAAACTTCGAATGAATTACGAGAGTCTGAATCATTCCGTAATAAGATAAAAGGAATAAAAGAAAAAAAGCTCGACAAGGATATGATTAAAAAACAAATTGACCTATTTTACGAGGAGATGCCAGAAAACTATCTAACACAGAAAATCAATAATATTATTAAATCTAATAATCTCCCTATTAATTATAGCGATAGTATTAGAAGGCATATTCTCTTTGGAGACATTACTGCACCTATTTCTTCCTTTAACATAATCTCGCTGGCTAAAGACCCCACTGTAAGATTGAGAGAGTCAGTAATAGTTGAATTTAAGGCTAAACTAACCGATGATGATTTAAAATTAGTTAAAGCGCTAGTTAATAACAGTTTCCTCGGAGAAGAATTACCAGAAAGCCCAGAACCTATTAAAGATATTGATGCAAAAATAAAGATTGAAGAAAAAAAGAAAGAAAAGATTATTGATGAAGTAAATAAGCTTCCATACAGAAGAATAGCCAAAGAAATTGCTGAAAGTGTTGACGATGAATTAGGACGAAAAAGACGGACTACAAAAAGTCAGGTTTATAATGCTCCAAGAGAATTAAAAAGATTAAGAGAAAAAAGATTCAAAAAATAAACTTTGGAAAATAGCTACTTCTTAAAATTCAAAGTGCAAAAACGCATCGTGCTTTAATTAATGTGTATAGTCCGTCGGAACTATACACATTAATTTTTAATATATCACATGCATGAAAAAACTTTCTTGGCATAATGAGAAATGTAAAGTTAACACCCTCATCCCAAATGAGAAAAATCCTCGAACAATAAGTCCAAAACAAATTGAGGATTTAAAGAAAAGTTTGGAGAAATATAATCTGGTCGAAATTCCCGTAATAAATACAGATAAAAAAGTAATTGCTGGACACCAGCGTTTGATGATTCTCAAACTTATTGGTCGCGAGAATGAAGAAATAGATGTTCGAGTTCCCAACCGTCCTCTCACAAAAAAGGAGTATGATCACTACCTACTATCAAGCAACAGGCTAGGCGGAGATTGGGACTGGAGCAAACTAGCAGATAATTTTGACATAGACGCTTTGCTTGTAAGCGGTTTTGATGATAGTGACCTGTCACATATCTGGGATAATCTTTCCGTTGAGGATGATAATTTCAACGAAACAAAAGAATTAGAAAAAGCAAAAAAGACAACCATTAAATCTGGAGACATGTTTCAACTTGGGAGACACCGCCTTATTTGCGGAAATGCCCTAGATCCACAGATTGTTAAAAAATTAATGGATGGAAAGAAAGCAGATATGGTAAATGATGATTTACCTTTTAATATAGGGCTCTCATACAATTCTGGCGTAGGAAGGAAAGGAACATATGGAGGTTCTACAAACGATAATAAATCAGACACGGAATACGAAAAGTTTGTTAAAGGCGTAATGCAAAATGCATTATCGGTATCGAAAAAAGACGCACATATAATGTTCTGGTGCGATGAGCGTTACGTATGGCTTTTTCAAAAACTATATAGAGAAATTGGGATAGATTCCAAGCGACTCGGCATTTGGATTAAAGACAATGCTTCACCTACACCTAAAATTGCTTTTAATAAAGTAACGGAATTTTGTGTATACGGAACTATCGGAAAACCTTGGCTAAATGACAAAATTCAAAATCTCAACGAAATACAAAACAAAGAAATGACGACTGGAAATAGGCTGACGGAAGATATTCTAGACCAGTTGAATATTTGGATGGTAAAAAGATTGCCAGGAAATGAATATCAACACCCAACTGAAAAAAATCCAACACTTCACGAAAAAGCCTTGAGACGATGCACGCGCCCTGGCGATATCGTATTGGATCTTACGGCAGGATCGGGGAGTATTTTATCTGCCTGTGAACAACTCAAAAGAACCGCTTATGTTTGTGATTACGAGCCAATTTTTTGTCAGTTAATTATTAATAGATTTAAACAAATTTCAAATGAAAAAATCATCAAACTTAATTAGAAAAGGAGACATTTTCCAACTTGGAAATCATTTTATTGGATGTGGGGATTCAAGAGATGCGGAATTCGTTAAGAAAGTTATTGGCAAACATAAAATCAAAGCGGTAATCTGTGATCCACCTTACGGTGTTGCAGTTACTGAAAGTAAAAAGAATTTCAAGAAATTATTAAAAGACAAAATTATAGAAAATGACCATCTACAAAGCGATAAAGAATATGCCATCTTCACACAGGATTGGATTAACGCTATTAATCCTCATTTAGAAAGAAAAAATATATTTTATATTTTCAATTCTGACAAAATGATTTTTGCTCTCCGTGAGGGAATGCAAAATGCTGGTTGTAAATTTGGGCAACTTTTAATCTGGGTAAAAACCCAAGCAGTTGTTGGGAGAATGGACTACGCTCCACAACATGAACTGATTGCTTACGGCTGGCACGGAGTGCATGAGTTTCTAAAATCCAAGGATAAAAGTGTCATTGTGTACCCCAAGCCAAACCGAAGTCCGCTTCACCCTACGACAAAGCCAATAGGACTTATCCGTCGTCTAATTTTAAACAGTACCAGAATCAACGATGTAGTATTTGATGGGTTTCTCGGATCAGGCACTGCACTTCTGTCTTGTGAGCAAACAAAAAGAATCTGTATTGGAATTGAAATTGATCCTGAATATATTTTGACGATAATTAATCAATTTGAAAAATTATCAAACATCAAATCAAAACGCCTATGAAAAATACAAAGAAAAATCAGAAGATGTTTCTTGAACAACTTTCTAAGTCGGCAGTTATCCAAATTGCCTGTGAAAAAACAGGCATAGGAAAATCAACAATTTACCGCTGGCGAGAAAAAGATAAAGAATTTAGTAAGAAGATAGAAGAAGCTTTGCTTGAAGGAAAACTACTTGTGAATGATCTTGCGGAGGCTCAATTAATTAGTTCCATAAAAGACCGTAATATTCAAGGTATCTCCTATTGGCTTAAGCACAATCATCCTAATTACAAGACACGTGTAGAAATAGAGGGTGCTATTAATACCGTTCAAGAACTTTCACCCGAAGAAAAAGGACTTGTACAAAAAGCACTAACATTAGCAAACATAATATTGAAATAAAAACAATGAATAATAATGAAACAAGTAAAGAATTATTAGATACCGAAGCCTTTGATTCAATTTCAAACAATCGAGTTGTTAGACAAGCTGTCGCACGTGCTAGTCATTTAATGTTTTTCCACATACATTTTCCTCGTTATGTGAAATACGGAATTGCAGAATTTCAAAAAGATATTTTTCGTATCACTGAAGATGAATCAAATAAACTAGCATGTATTATTGCTTTTCGTGGTTCAGCAAAATCTACTTTAGTAACTCTTTCATATGCTCTTTGGGCAACTCTAGGTATTCAACAAAAGAAATTCGTGTTAATTGTTTGCCAAACGCAAGCTCAGGCTAAACAGCACATGATGAATCTTCGACATGAACTTGAAAATAATAAAATTCTTAAAAGCGATCTCGGACCATTCGAGTCTGGCGATGGTGAATGGGCAAACTCAGCTATCGTTTTTAAAAATACAAATGCTCGGATAATGGTTGCTTCAATTGAGCAAAGTATCCGCGGTTTTCGTAATTATGAAAATAGACCAGATCTAATAATCTGTGATGATATTGAGGACTATAATTCAACCAAAACCCTTGAAAATAGAAATAAATTATTTGATTGGTTTACGAGAGAAGTAGTACCTCTTGGGGATATTAACACCCGCATTATCTTAGTTGGAAACCTCCTTCACGAAGATTCACTTATGATGCGATTAAAGAAAAAAATAATTAATAATGAAATTAAGGGCATCTATAGAGAATTTCCGTTGCTGGATGAAAATGGTAAATGTTTATGGCCAAGTAAGTTTGACACCCAAGAAAAGATTGATGATTTACGAAAAAGTGTAGCCAGCGAAGCATCATGGCAACAAGAATTTCTTCTACGAATTATTTCAACTCCTGATCGTGTCGTTTATCCTGAATGGATAAAATATTACAACGAAATGCCAGAGAAAAATGAAACTAATGAATACCGAGGGGCATATGTTGGAATTGATTTAGCAATATCACAAAGAGATTATTCTGATTATACTGCTATGGTCACAGGACATGTTTTTGGATGGGGTGATAAAATGAGGATATATATTTCTCCATATCCGATTAAAGAACGGCTTGATTTTCCAAGTGCCATAGAAAAAGCAAAATTACTTTCTTCGACTCTTGCCTATAAGGGATACTTTGCCAAGCTTTATATTGAAAATAATCAATACCAAGAAGCATTCGCACAAATGATGAGAAAAGAAGGATATCCAGCTGAAGGAATTCATTCTCTATCAGATAAACGCACCCGACTTACTCTTGTTAATCCTCTAATTAAATCAGGCAAAGTCCAATTTCCAAAAAACAGCACAGAGAATCTAATTCAGGAACTTACTGGTTTTGGAGTGGAGCAACACGATGACCTAGCCGATGCATTTGGACTAATGGTTGGAGAAATTATGAAGAATAATCACAACAGGCCAGGTTCAATTATTTGTGGAGGAAAACCTAGAAAAGATTCATGTTTAGGCGAGAGTGAATTTAAGATAACGATGGATATAAGATTCTAATATTGAACTACGATATCAATTTTTTTGTCTCGGCTGACTAACGGGTGGTACATCTTTTAGTAATTTGTCTGATCCTGTTTTATCAACAGAAATCTTTCCATCTTTTAAGATGAGCCAGCTTTTTATATTCAATAAGACATGTCGTTGTTCATAAATATTTCCTTCCTTTAAAAGGAATTTCATATATTTTTTTGTATCAACATCACCCAATTCTTTACTTTCAAAATCTCCAGGTGTTCCCATAACATCTCGATGAAAACGATACATTTTATCTACATCTAAATCCATTAAACCACGTACCCCAAGTTCATCTATAGAGAGCTGATCTATAACATCACATAGTTGTTTTATTAAATCTTCTTCGCGAATATAACGTAGCGGACAGTGATGATCTCTCACTCTGTCGCAACCATAATAAACATATCTTGATATAGAACCGTCTTTGAGAACTTTAAATTTTTCTTCAGCAGTTACACTCGAACCACAGAGCCCACATTTTATTAAACGAGTATAAGCAAAATCTTTTCTGTAAATTCGAGTCTGTCTTCTTTTCTTTTTCATTTCTGCTCGTACTTTATCAAAAAGTTCCTTACTAACGAGAGGTTGATGTGCTCCTTTATACCAATTACCACTTTTCTTTGGGTACTCAAACATACCATAATAAAAGGGTCGAGTGAGCGTCAACTGAACAGTACTTAATGCAAGGTGCTTATTATTGAGAGATCTAAAATCCAACTCTTCTGTAAGCCAATTTCTAATTTTATGTTGGCTCCAACCCTCAGAAGCTTTTTCAAACATCATCTGAACGATATGTCCTCGGTTAGGATCAATTTTAACAATACCCCTGTTTCCTTTTTCCCCAACATTAAGATATCCGAGCGGTGCGACTCCCGGCCATAATCCTTTTTCAACTAAAGTTCGTAAACCCCTTTTTACGTTTATTCCTTTATTATCATTTTCAAGTTTTGCCTGACTGCCCAAAATCATGAGTAAAAATTTTTCATTGGGTGAATTAGTAAAAGTTTGATTATATGTTTTTATTTCTAGAAGTTGTTTATTATCCATTAAATCAATTAACCTCCCAAGGTCACCTGCATTTCTACTTAATCTATCTGGATGCCAAGTCAAAATAGCATTATATTTTCCATCCCTTATTTCATCCACCATTTTATTAAATACTTCTCGCTCTCCAGAATTTTTTGCAGAGTGGGCTTCAGTTTTTACCGCAATGACAGAAAGATGGTCTCGTTCTACTAATTTATTCATTTCTGTTACCTGAGATTCAATAGACAAAGCTTGACGTTCTTCGTCTTCGCTAGATTTTCTAGCGTACAAGCAATCTATTTTTATCAAAAAGACCCTTAGCTAAAACCTCAAGTTGAGTAGATTCTTTTGGCACGTCATTTTCCGATTCAATACCTTTCCATGTTCCATATCGTTCCCAAGAAGAAGAAATTGTTCCATGCTTGGCCTCAGTAAGATCACTTAAACATAATATCTGATTGTAGAAAAATATTTTTGGGATTTCTTTTTTGTAGTATTCCATGTCTCGGTATGCTTGTCCGATTGAAGCTTGCTCACGAATAGGACTTTTTAGTTCAAAAACCCCTAGTGGAATACCATTTACAAAAACCACTGCATCAAGCCTGCAAACATTATCAATGCCTTGGACGGTGAACTGATTTACTACTAAAAATTCGTTAGTATCAGAATTATTAAAATCTATTAATTTAACTAAGTCTGTTTTTTCTTCCCCATTTTCTCTCCAAGAAGTTTTTTTACCAGTGGTTATCCAAGAAAAAATTTCTTTGTTACCAAGAATTAAATCACTGTGAGTATATTCTGATATTTCTTTTACTACTGTCTCAGCCTGTTCGGCGGGGATGGATGGATTGATTCTCCGGATAGCACCGAGAAGCCTGTCTTTCAAAATGACGCCTCGAAAATTCTCTCGTTCTGCCTTAGGTTGTCCAGGGTTAATGTCTGGACCATAGACATATTCATAGCCCTGGCCTTGTAACCATTCAATAAGTGATTGTTCTGTTAAGTTGTTTTCGTTAAGGTCTTTCATGTGCGTTACTTAATTTTAGCGACAACGCCAGTTATGTTAGAAACTATATCTTTTATCTCTGACAAAATTGGCATTAATTTTTTATCAATTCCTTCGTTTCTTGATCCATTTTCTTTTATGTTACGCATCGGTGATGAATAGAGTTGCTCTATAGATTCTAAAATAAAATTAAGCTTTTTTTTATATTCATCATCAGGTTTATCTGCAAAAAGATCTTCAATTATTTCTTTATAGGCTTCTAGGGAACGAGCAATTGATGCCTTGAATTCATATTCTTCAATAAGTCGTTGAGAACGAGCATATTCACGATTAACAAAAAACTCAAAAAATATTATTGGAGAAGTCAGAGCAAGCTTAACAAGAAAACTTATTTCAAATATAGTATCACCTTTCATTGTTTGCCAAATGACGATACCAGCTACAGACAAAATCAAAGCAACGCTTGTTCCAAATAACCAATTAAACCATTTTTTATTATCCTCTTTAAGATTATCTTTTACCTTATCAAAAGAATTAGACAATTTTTCATTGGAAATAGTTCCGAGTTGCTGTAAGGATAGACTGTGTATCTCTTCAGTTTTAGTTTTAAGTGCGTCAACCGTTCCTTTGACTTCTTCGGTTAAATTTTGTTGCTCAACAGTACTTTCCTTTAGGGATTCAACTTCTTCTACTAAATTGTCCAACTCTTGTTTTTTTATTGGAATGTTATCTATATTTACTTTCTGTGCTTGTAGTTGAGCAATCAATGTGTCCATGACTAGTTTTTGAGATGAAACATTTTGCACCAAACTATTAAGGTCGCCAAGTGTTTTAATGCTTTGTTCTATGGTTTCTAACTTTTGTGTTAACTCTTTTTTATTCATAAAATTTTAAATTAATTTTGATAATAATTGATCCCTCGACTTTTTTAAGATAGTATTTTCTTCGTTAAGTTTTTTGATGCTCTGAATAAATTCAAAAAACATTTCTTCAAAGAAATCCGTCTTTTTCGGTAAAGCTATTTTATACCTATATACCTTTTCTTTATCAGTATGTGGAATTGCTGATCCAGTTGTATTCTCTTTTATATCTTTTTCTTTTGTTTTTAAGAAAAAATACAGGATTGATCTAACAGATTTTTTAAGTTCGAGTTTTGACATCGTAGAGCCAACGATCCCTGTTATTCCAAATTCAATTCGTCCAGAGCTTGCACCATCCATAACCATGAGCAGGTCTTGTTCACTTGTGACTACCATGTTTTTTTTATCAGCGTAAAATTTTTTACCACCCTCGAAACTATCTATAAGAATTTGTTGGAGAAAACCATCTTTCTGAATTTCTGAAACTTCTACTTGTACTGTACCCCTTTCATTGCACGTCAACCTTGTTAGCTAAATCATATCTTTTAGGCGCCAAAAGTGCAAATTGTACTGGCGACATTTTTAAAGCGGAATGGATTCTGGTGTGATTGTATTTGTAAATCGTTTGATATAT
>CAIQAL010000021.1 GCA_903869825.1 uncultured bacterium | reverse complement strand
TTTTTCATATTTATTTTTTTTTGGGTTTGAACTTCTTTCATTATTATAAAACAACAAAATAAAAAAGCAAGTGTGGCTCGAGTTCAAGAAGAAAATCCGAGTTTGTAATCCGCATTTCATACAATTTTTAAAAATGATATTTTAGATATTAAATTATATTTATTCCTTCGGATATGAGAAGGGACTTTTTCATTTTTGCGCCTCTATTATATCCCCCAAGTTTCCCATCGGAGCGAATCACCCTGTGGCAGGGTATCTTCGGGTTAAAGTTCTTATTTAGAATATTCCCAACTGCCCTTGCGGCATTTCTGTTCCCGGCTTCTTTTGCAACTTCAGCATAAGTCAAAACACTTCCCACCGGAATTTTTTTTACAATCTTCAGAACATTTTCGGTAAACTTTTTCACTGTTCAATTATATCAAATTCTGAGAACTTTATTTAACTAAAGTGGAACCCGTATTGACTAAGATTAAATAATGAATAAAAAATATCCCCAGACTTTATAAAAAAATCTGGGGATCAACCAATAAACACAACACATACACAACACAATGAATGTTTCAGTCTGTTATTCAAATAAATTTGAATAATTTTGTAAAGCCTTTTTTCAGGCTACGAAACACCCATATCCAAAATTATAATACCACCTATTCTCTTTTTCCGCAATCAAATTTAAAGATACCTGATAGTCCCCTGTCAGAGCACCCATTCAGCACATTATAGAATATAGAGATTATAACATTCATTTAAAGATGTTGCTTTCATATTCTTTCCCATGGACTTTTTTAATTAAAGTGGTAAATTACAACAATAACAGACCTTTGAAATATAAACCAAAAAAATCTCTTATGAAAAGAATAACAGTATTATCTCACCTTTTCACAGAAACTGGTTTAGCGTTAAATAAAGAAGACTTAAAACAAACGCTTGATCTAGGAAAAGGAATTCGACTTTATTATTTTATCTTCAGATGCTATAAAAATATTCCGCATTCTGTGGCCTATCTTGTGTGGGAGAAAAATGGACTTCTACACCATATGGGGATATTAAACATTGATGACGAAAAATCTAAGTCATTCAGTCTATTAGACTGGGAAGATTATAATCTACACCTGGACTTCGAAGGAGAAAAGTTAACTTTCTCCTTAAAAAAGTTTCTGAACTAAGGAGGAAGGAAAAATATTTCTCTGAGATTTTCAAAAGCAAAAAGGTTGAAAGAACCGCTTACGCATTTCATTCAACCTTTTTTTATCTATTCAAATAAGTTACAGTTGCTTGCAAGATGGTGGCAAAAGAAACCCAAAGCAAATACGGAATGTTTACGAGTGCTATCCAGCGCAAATTAGGCCAGACGAGAAGCATTGCCCAGATGAGTGTCCCTAAAACAAGGATTACATCAAGGAAAGCCAGATAATTGTTCTTCAGTCCGAATTGGAGATACGTAAAAAGAAAATTAAAAAGAAGATTCAGCACAAAGGGCAAAGCCACAATAATGGGAATTTCTTTTTTAATAACTTTATAAAAAACGGTGCCGAAAGAAACAAAAATTATGGCATATAAAAAAGTCCAAACCGACCCAAAGAGCCAAGAAGGCGGTGCCCAGGACGGTTTAACCAACTGTGAATACCAAGAATAATTTGTGTTCATTTTTTAATTATAACACTTCCCAGACGGAAGACTTGCTTCCGGACGATGGCACCAAGGAATGGTTTCGTAAGTTTGGTAAAAAAGAAAAAGAGGACCATGACGATGTAGAAGAAAAAAAATACATTCCTCGCCATCTATTTTTATTTGTTCGATCTCTGGCATTTTTTTTATTTATTCAACTTTTTATAAAGTGTACCTGTGATGAGTAAGACCAGGAGTCCTGCTAAGAGCATGGTGAATGGGTTGCCTTTTAGAAACGAGATTTCGAGAATCAATTGTTTCAAGCCTTCAGTTACCATCACCACTCCGAAAACAATCAAGAGGGCAAAAGTCATTGGATAGCGGATAAAAACATGCTTCCCTTTCTCACTAAAAATCTGATTGAGCTTTGAGGTCAATTCTTCCACTTTTCGCAATAGATCTATTTCTTCGCTTTTAAATTCCACTCTTATATTTTACCACTTTAACCATAATAAATCACCCTCATTTTATTCCCCTACGTATTCTAACCAATAGCTTTGCATCACTTTCTAATAAATTCGTTGGGCGTTTTTAAATTTAAACTTAAGTGTAGTCTTTCGTAATTGTAGTATTGCAAATATTTTTTAAGTTCGCAATTAATTCTTTTCACGTCAGTCG
>CAIQAL010000020.1 GCA_903869825.1 uncultured bacterium | reverse complement strand
TTGTCTCTCTCCTTTTTTAAGGAGTTTAATGTCAGCAAATATATTTTTACCTCCTTCACCTGTTGTGCCACCTTTCTTGGTAATTACAGGAATAACCAACGCCAACCCTATGGTTATAACCGTCTCTACAATTAATAGTTATGTCGTCAATCAATTAGTTTATTTGAGCATTCCTCAATCTTACGGAATGATTCAAGCAAACCAATTGACTGGGGAGATATTAGCAACTAATGGAACAAATTTGACATTGAATATCGATTCAACTCAATTCAGTCCATTTGTTGTACCTGCTACAGGCAAGGAAATGCCTGCTACAGCTTCTCCGGCAGGTTCAAGAAACTTATATAACACCTCCTATGTTCCTTTTCATTCACAAGGGAACTTCGGAAATTAAGCCAATGTAAAGCGGCTGTACATGGAGAAATCAATGCCATTATCTAAGGGTAAAAGCAAGAAGACAATTAGTAAGAACATAGAGACAGAAGTCCATGCGGGCAAGCCGCAAAAACAGGCTGTTGCTATTGCTTTAAGTGAAGCAAGACGTAATGGAGCTAAAATACCAAAAAAACATAAGTAAGGAAATACATGTATAAAATTCTAATTTTATCAATTTGCGCAATGATGACGACATCATGCGGCTACATTAACACTTTTCTTTCTGATGCTCCCGTTCAAGAGGAAATCAAAATCTTGGAAGATAGAGCAATTAAAACAATTGATAAATCGTTGCCACCTGTTTCACAACCCCTTTCACCAAAAAAATAGAGGATTGAAAAATGGATAAGTTAATACGAAAAATTGAGAAAGATGTTCCCAAGAAAAGCAAAGCTCATAAAGAGCTGAAACATCTCGAGAAGGAAGATAAAAAACGCGATAAAACGTGTGCATATGGCGCCAAGATGATGAAAAAGAAAAAATAAGAGGAAAAATATGATCGAATTAATCAGTGATTCAGGTGAGAAACATGGTCTTATTAATAGTGTTGCTAATTCTGTGCAAGACAATGGTTTTAAGTACATGTCACCAGAAACAAAGGCAAAGGCCGAGAAGTTAAAGAAATCTGATAACACCAAAGTAAAAGCCCGTTATATCAACCACAGAGGCACTCATGAAAGACTTACTAAACCGTATTGCAGGTGGGCTGGAGATCCAATTCAAACGTGGAATTTTATCCCTGGGCAAACTTATGAGTTACCTAAAGGGCTTGTTGATGAAGTAAATAATAATCCTGGTTTGGCTAAGAGAAGTGACATTGTTGACGCCAAAGGGATGCCAACAAAAGTCGACGGAAAAGCAGAGAAGTTGCATGAATTTGTTCCAATTAGTTTTTGAAAAGATATACACAAAAACGTTGTACAAAAATGATAATTACTATATGATTTCCCTGTAACCAAAACAGGGAGATCAATTATGAAAAGATGTACTAATTGTGAAGTTGAAAAGGAATTAGATTCAACCAACTTTTTTAGAACACACCGTGGCTTTATAGTTAATCTAAAAAAGATCAGAGAAATAAAACATTTGGATAACGGCGGCATGGACTTAAAAGTCGACGGTGTAGAAAACATTGATGTGCCAGTATCACGTTCCAAGGTAAAGGACCTAAAAACTATTTTTAAAATTTAATTAGGGTAGTCTTGGGTCTATTTCTTCTGGTTTTATTTCTGTTTTTTGTTCGTATTCTTTGCGCTGAGCTTCTTTTATTTCTATGTTAAATGAGGACTTTGCTTTTTC
>CAIQAL010000019.1 GCA_903869825.1 uncultured bacterium | reverse complement strand
GGCGCCTAGTTCTTGGTGAAATAAATAGCCAATTTTAGGGTTAAGTTCATTAATGAGGGGATTTAAAAAATTTGCATAATCAACCCTGTTTATGATGTAAGATTTACAGCGATTACGAATCTGAAAACAAATATGACAATTTCTAGCGTTTTTACCAATGAGAATTAGATTTTAAAATTAAATCTAAAAAAAATCACTTTTCGAGCTTTTTTTATGCCATTTATGCGGCCCTGGGTCGTGGCCTCGGATGTTTTCCATGATACCTTCAGGGAAAAAACAAAATACTAAAAATTAACCCTGCAACCCTGAAGGTAAAATGAAAAACTCAAAAAAAGAAAAACTTTAACTCGAAATCTTAAATGTGACAATGTTAAAAAGAAAGAAAGAGAGTTTGCTCAAAAGAAGAAAAGGGAAGAAGAATTTAAAAAAAAGAAGATTGTTGTTTTCAAACTCGTAGACAATCTTCACCATTTTTTTCCTGATCTTTTTAAAAAGCTGGAAGAAATTGAAGATTTTAGAGTCATGCCCATTTATAGAATATCTGAGGTGATTTTTGCTGCAATCAACTTACATGTTTTTAGAGTTGGCTCTCGAAATGGGTTTAACAACCTAAGGAAAGAAAGAAATTTTATTGCCAATTACTTCAAGGCATTTAAAATGAACTTTCCGCATTTGGATACCGTCGACATTGCAATGAGAAATATCCCCAATGATGTTTTGGAGAAATTAAAAGTTCATTTAGTAAAAAGCCTTATCACTAAAAAACTTTTCTATAAATATCGTATTTTGGGGAAATATTTTAACATCACCATTGATGCCACTGGAACCCAGACAATCTCCGATACAAATGTTAAAAATTTTCCTAATGCTTTATACAAAATCTATAACAAGGGTACGGATTCAGAAAAAAAAGTTTATTTTATTTACGTTTTAGAAGCAAAACTTGTTTGTCGCAATGGGTTTTGTATTTCTCTTGGAACAGAGTGGATAGAAAACGCAGAGGCAGAATTCGAAAAACAAGACTGCGAATTAAAAGCATTTTATCGGTTGGCCGAGAAACTGAAAATAAGTTTTCCAAAGCTTCCCATTTGCATTGTTGGAGATGGACTTTATCCGAATAAAAAAGTTTTTGAAATTTGTAAAGCTAATAATTGGGAGTGGATCTTTACCTTTAAAGAAGGAAATCTTCAAGCAGTATGGGGGGATGTTTTTCAGAAGCAAATATCAGGCAGTACAAGCAAAAACGAACTTACAGATAAAGTCGAAATACAAAAAAAAGATGAGCAAAAAAAAGTTGTCACCAGTTATAATTACTACGTTTATACGTGGATAAAAAAAACAAAATACTTAGATTATGAATTTAGCTGGGGCAGTCTGGCAATTTACGATGAACACGGGGAAGACATGCATAACTTTGTTTATGTTTCGAGCATAGAGATGTCAAAAGAAAATATCAAGGAAATTATTGATAATGGAAGAATGAGATCTAAAATAGAAAACGAAGGATTTAATTCTCAGAAAAACTCAGGGTACGCCCTCAAGCATAAGTTTTCAGAAACATCAGAATTAGCAATGAAAAATTATTATACTTGTCTTCAAGTAGGGCATTTGATTAATCAGATTTTCGAACTACAAATATCAATTAAAAATAAAATCAGAGGACGGAAAACTTTACGCTCTCTTTGGAGTTTTATAAAAAGTTTTTTTTCTCTTCTTGAAATAAGCGTTCGTGAACTTAATCACTTTGTTCAAACTCCAAAGCAAATAAAATTCGAGTGAGTAAAAAAGGAGACACTCGCTCCGCTAATCCGAGAAGACAAATAGTCAGCAAACCAAAGAAACAATAAAATTATGAATGATTTTTTTCTAAATAAAAGTTCATAATTGAACTAAGGGCGTTGCTTGCTTAAAAAAATGGCCACACTTTACGTCAACAAATGCAGAGCAAATTCGTAATCGCTGTAGTATTCACGCCACTGAAAACAATAGGAAGGATGCAAATAACGAT
>CAIQAL010000018.1 GCA_903869825.1 uncultured bacterium | reverse complement strand
TGTCCCAAAAGTACAAGTGACAAGCGCAGAAGAAGAGCTATACAAATAAAAAGGACTAACAAGAGCAGTGTTTGCCGTTGCGTAAATATTACTAGTTGTGCAAGAAGTAGCGGCTCCGGTCCCTACGCTAGTATAACAATAACCAGTTTTTGCAACAGTTTGAAGATCTGGCCATGTGACCGTATGCCCATTATATGCTGTTCCATTTAAAGAGGAAGTCTGACAAACATATCCCCCTCCAGTAGTTACACTATTTGGACCAGCTAATGTTCCGGTTGTTTCATCACTGCAAAGTAACAATTCTGTTCCAAGGTGAGATACCATCGACAAAGCAGAAGCTTTGTATGCCTTACCTTTCGCACTTCCTAATGAAACAAGAACTACTGCTGCTAAAATACCAATGATTGCAATAACAACCAAAAGTTCAATTAACGTAAAACCTTTTTTAAGATTCTTCATAATAAAATAAATTATTAATAATAATGTTGTTGTTTACCTCATACCTTTAATATATTATATAAAACTTTTGCCAAAACAAAAACCACCTGAAAGGTGGTTTTTGTGGAAAAACTAAATTTTCTCTTTTAGCTACAAGTCAAGTTAGCTGTAGTACTATATGTACAAGTGATAAACCCAGGACCAGTAGCCGAGCCGCCATAAAGATAAAAAGTGGTTGGCAATGCTACGTTATTAGCAACCGCAGTACAAGCACCACTGGCAGATGAGTAACAATATCCCGTTCCTCCTGCTGTTAAGCTTGGCCAAGCAACAGAATGCCCTGATTGGTCGGCAGTGAGAGCAGTAGTTCTACAAATATTCCCTCCTCCTGTCTTAGTGTCAGTTTGTCCTGCTACAGTCCCTCCATCGTCCTGACACAAAAGAAGTTCTGTTCCTAAGCCTGAAACAGTGGTCAAAGCAGATGCTCGGAGAGCCTTGTTCTTTGCACTTGAAAGAGAAGTCAAAACGACTGCTGCCAAAATCCCAATGATTGCAATAACAACCAAAAGTTCAATTAACGTAAAACCTTTTTTAAAATTCTTCATAATTAATTTTAATTACTAAAACTTACTAATAATATTTTCCTGATTTTTAGTCAAGGAATTTCGACTTAATTTTAATATACTTACAATTATATCATAGCCAAATCTTTATCAAAGATAGTTATCCACAGCATCTACTACCCCATACTCCCCACCATATTGTAAATCGGCATTAAGACTGATACCAAGAGAATTCCCACTCCTAATCCCAAGAACACAATCATCACCGGTTCAATTAATCCAACTAGTGTATCAATCGAGTTATCCACTTCCCTTTTATAGAAGTCAGCTAAAGTTTTCAATATTTGTCCCAAAGCTCCGGTCTCTTCCCCCACTTTCACCATTTGAACCATAATTCCTGGCATTTCCTCCGGATGTTTTTCAAAAGCACCAGAAAGAGAACTTCCGGCTTTAACATCTTCCACCACGCTTTTGATTAATTCATTATAAACCTTACTTCCTACCACCGATCCAGTAATCTCAAGTGACCGGATAATCGGAATTCCGGATGTCAACATCGTGTCCATATTGTCCGCAATTCGGGAAAGAAACAATTTTCTATAAAGGTCGCCGATAGCCGGCATAGTAAGACGTTTTTTATCAAGAAAAACTTTTCCTCGTTCAGAAGTTGAAACTCGCCAAATCCAAACTCCCACCAACACTAAGAATATAAGAAGGATAAATCCGTAATGGATGAAAAAATCAGAAATGGAAATGACGATTTTAGTATAAATTGGAACCTCCTGGCCAGAAGTCATAATAATTGAAGAAATCTTCGGGATAACAACGGTAAACATCAAACCCATCACGACAAAGAAAGTGATGACTACAAATAACGGATAAATGAGAGCATTTCTCGTTTTTGAGGTAAGCGCATATTGTCGATCAAGATAATCAGCCAGATGTGAAAAGGTTTGAGTTAATTTCCCTGTTTCCTCTCCCGATTTAACCATATTAATATAAAAATTCGAAAATACATCGGGGTGTTTTGCCATGGCTTCAGAAATAGAAAGCCCAGTTTGAATATCATCACTGATTTGGTTTAATTTTTTTCCAAGCAATTTATTTTCCACATTCGAAGCAAGCATTGTGAAAATTTTTAAAGCGGAAACTTGAGCCTCAAACAAGGTAGAAATCTGCCGAGAGAGAATAACCACTTCTTTCATTTTCACTTTGTCAAAAAAAGACATCTCTAAGAGCGGCTTATGTTTTTCCGCGTCAATCACCGAAATAATAATCAATCCTCGTCTCTGAAGGCCGCTGATTGCCATGTCTCGATTGACTGCATCGATTTCACCTTCTTTATTTATTCCTTTCTCATCAACTGCTTTATATTTAAATAACATATTAGATCATTCGTTCTAGTCCTTTCGGATTAAGTGAAAATTGATAAGCACTCTCGATTGTTATCTCTCCGGCTCGCACCAGTTCAATAAGAGATCTATTCAAATCAATCATTCCTGATTCTAGGCCAGTTTCGATTACTACATCTATTTCTTGGGTCCGCTTCTCTCGGATTAAGTTTGCTACTGCACTATTATTTACTAAAAGTTCATAGGCTGGAATAAGCCCACCCGCAATTCTTGGGATAAGCCTTTGAGAAAAAATACCAATCAAGCTCGAAGCAAGTTGAGTTCTAATCTGGGCCTGTTGGCTCCCGGGAAATGAATCAATAATTCTATCAATAGTCTGAGAGGCATTGTTAGTGTGAAGAGTGGACAAAACCAAGTGTCCGGTCTCGGCAGCCGTAACCGCGGTTGAAATTGTTTCAGGACTTCTCATTTCTCCGATTAGAATCACATTGGCATCTTCCCGGAAAGCCGACTTGAGTGCAATATGAAAATCTTTCGTATCAATCCCCACTTCTCGTTGGTTGATAATAGATTTATTTGGAATATACATATGTTCGATTGGATCTTCGATTGTCAAAATGTGCCGAGCCTGTTCGTTGTTTATTTGATTGATCATGGCTGATAAGGTGGAAGATTTCCCTTGTCCTACTGGACCGACTACCAAGAAAAATCCCTGCTTCCTCCTAGCAAATTCAGAAAGAACACTTGGAATATGCAAATCCTCTAAAGTTTTTACTTTTGGTACCAACCTAAAAGCAATGTTGATTAACCCTTTTTGGAAAAAAGCATTTCCGCGAAGCCTAATATCTTCTTTAAAATCAAATGAAAAATCCAATTCTTCATTTTCCAAAAACTGATTGTAGCGTTTCTGACCAATGATTTCAGTCAAAATCGCAACCATATCATCTTTGGTTAATACTTTTCTCTTTACCAAAAAAATCAGCTCTCCGGATACTCGAATCGCTGGAACTCTTCCCGCTCCCAAGTGTAAATCCGATCCGCCTTCACGAATAACTGTTAATATCAATTCTTCTATTTCTTTTTTATAATCCATTATTTTGTATTTTTGGTTTTTTTTCTGATAATATTTTTAAAACTTTTTCGATAACTTCCACTGGAGTGGAGTTTACTTTTATTATATACCCGGCTGCTCCTAAGACTGCTCCCCGGTCAATGTCTTCTTGTTGACCTTTATTTGAAAGAATAATCTTGATGGAATTCTCCGATAATTTTTCCAGGTTAATTTTTTCTAACATCTCAAAGCCATCCATTTCCGGCATAATAACATCCATTAGGATGATGTCTGGATTGATTCCTTCTTTTAATTTCTTTATTGCTTGCACCCCTCCACCGGCCGTGTGAACTTCAAAATTATTTTGGCTAAATTTAAACGCATACATATCAAGAAGAAACCCGTCATCATCCACTATAAGTATCTTTCTTTTTTCTCCTTCCATATGGTAATTATATTATATAATAATCGATTAGACAAAATATCATTCTAGCCTATTCGCTTTCATCGGTGAAATTGTAAACTTCACGATAAGGGATGACTCCATTTACCGCCTTTAACATCGCGTCTTCTCGCATTGTTAGCATTCCGTTTTTTCTGGCTGCTCCGTAAATCTCCGAGTTTACTGGATTTTTGAGAATTACTTCCTGCATCTTTTTGTCGACCTTGAACATTTCAAAGATTGCAATTCGCCCCCTAGTGCCCGTAGGACATTCGGAAACAGGAACTGTATCGTACATTTCCGGCTTTATTTCGATTTCTTTTTTAAAGTTTTCTGGCAAATCCTTTATCTCTTCTTCAATTTGCATTTTAATACTTTCATCCATCGGCACAAGCTTCCTAGAAGAGGGATAAGTCATCTTTGCCAAACGTTGAGCAATTGAAAGTATCAAGGTAGGAGCAATCAAATAAGGATCCACTCCCATATCAATCAACCTTGGAATAACTCCGATAGCACTATTGGTGTGAAGAGTAGAAAGTACTAGGTGTCCAGTCAAAGCAGCTTGAATCGCAAGTTGAGCAGTTTCTTTATCTCGAATTTCCCCCACCATGATAACGTCGGGGTCCTGGCGGAGAATAGAACGCAACCCTGAAGCAAATGTATACCCGATTTCCGGTTTCATTTGGGACTGGTTGATGTTTGTCATATGATACTCCACTGGATCCTCCAAGGAAACAATGTTACTTTTTTCTTTATCTAGTTCATTGATAATTGAATACAAACTAGTTGATTTTCCACTCCCGGTCGGGCCTGTTACGAGAATCAACCCATATGGTTTGGCTATCGCTTCCCGAACCAGTTCAATATTTCTTTTTGACAAGCCAAGTTCTTCAAGTGGTTTCACTCCTCTTTCTGAATCAAGTACTCGCATCACCACTTTTTCTCCATAATAAGCAGGCATTGTTGAAACACGAAAATCTATTTTTCTTCCATCAACCACCGTACTAAAAGAACCGTCTTGAGGCTTGCGTTTTTCATCTAACCTAAGTTTGGCAAGAATTTTTATTCTCGCCACTACCCCACTATAAACATTTATCGGCAAAACTATTGTTGTGTAAAGTGAACCATCCACTCGATAACGAACTCTAACTTTTTCTCCGATATTTTCGATATGAATATCAGAGGCATTTCCTTCAATCGCATTTCGTAAAATAACAGAGACAATTTTTATAACCGGCGCATCTTCAACTATTTTTTCTTCTTTACCGGATTTAGTATTTACTTCACGAGCGATTGCATCAGTGTCTTCTTTTTTTTCTGGAGAATCTTCATTGAATTGATCAAGCGCCTCTTCCACTTGGCTTGACAGTCCTTTGTAATTTTCCATTATCCCTTCAAAATCTTTCTTTGAAATAAGAAAAACTTTAAACGGAATCCCAAGTTTAGAAGAAATAAACTGGAGCACATCCATAGCTTGAATGTTGCTTGGGTCGATTATCCCAACCTCTAGCACCCCATCAGAAAAATCAAAAGGGGCAAAATTGTAATGCCGAGCAGAATCCTCTGGAATATATTTCAAAATTTCAAAAGACACTTCTTTTAAATTAACTTTTTTAGTCGGAACTTTGAAGTACTCTCCTTTTGCTTCTAAAATTTCTTCATCCGTTATTCCAAGTTCCATCAGAGCTTCATCTAAATCTCCTTCAAAATGCTCCCGGGCGCGATTTTTGACTTCCGCTACCTGGCCCTCGTTAATTGATCCTTTTTTTATCAGTTCTTCTAAAAAACTCATAGTATTTTAATTCTTTTTTGTATCTGTCCCAGTTTTGGTATCCGTTGAAGCTGCGGGAGCATCGACAGAAACAGCAGGAGTTGGGATAACCACTGGTAGAGAACCAGTTGTATCAAGAGGATTTGTTATTTCTACTATCCCTTGTTGATTGGTTTCCCCACTTGTATTTATAGAAGTAGGTTCGGTCCCTATTGGAGCAAAAGGATTCACTCTCCCTTCTGTGCCATCTTGAGTAAGAACAATGCTGGAATCTTTGAGAGAGGCAAATGCGCTGTTCTTAAAAATTGATTCATCTAATTTAATATTTTTGACACTTAAAAGGACTGAAAGAAACCCAGGGTTAACCTCATTGGTAGCACTACCTCCAGTTTCATTTGTGGCCGGAGCACCGGAAGGGGTAGTGAGTAAAGTAGTAGCATCTGGTCCTTTTTTAATAAAAAAAATGTAAATTAAAACAAGCACAATGGCGACAACTCCGATTATTATTATGTTTTTGATTTTAGAACTCATGCTAATTTTTTAACCAATAAGTTTTAATTTGAAAATCGTATTTATATATGCCAGCTGATTGAGATTTACCCACTGGCGAAACATCGGAAGAAAATTTTATCGAGGAAATATCAACTATTCTTAAGTTGTTTTCCATATCTTTTAGAAAAGAAATAAAATTGGGATAAGTCCCTTGGGTTGTAAATCCAAGAGTCCAAGTGCCATAATCCTTTTTGTCTAACTTAGAAAGACTTGAGGTTGGCACTGTAACCGCTGGGGATTGGGTCGTTCCACTTTGATTTTCAGATTCGTATTTTACGTCTTTTAGGACCATTCCGTAAGGAGCAGCCAATTTTTCTATTTCGAGAATCAATCTTATATTGTCTACACTGTCCGGTAAAAGTTTTTGTAATCTTGTCAAATCATTTAGTTCAAAAGAACTATTTTTTTGGACAAGTTTATCACGTTCAGCTTTTAAGTCGTTGGCATTCCCTAATGCTTCGTTATAGGACGCAACTTCTGTTTTGAGATTTGAAAAATCTTTGTAAAGATTATCCGTATAAGTCAAAAAACCTGTTACTGCAATCCCGATTAAAATTATTGGCCCAAGATATCTAAACATAATTAATTTGTTATTGGTGTAGTACCTAAAGTACTTAAATTCCCTTCTGATGGGTTACCCGCGACGGTCTTAAGCATTTGCTCATAATTTACAAAATTTGAATCGACCGAAAAATCTAATTCAAAAAAAACATTCCCTTTCTCATCAAGCGCTAGATTGGAAAAAACAGGATCAATAAAATTTTTGTTTTTCGACAATAAGTCCGCCTGAAGTGCAATTGAACGATACCCTACTCCTTGCCCAGTCATTTTTATTTGAATCTCATTCCCTTTGTCAGGAGAAAGACTATAACTGAAATCCGTATACTGAATATTTTTTAAAGTGACATCTCCAAGAGTCTTGAAAATTGGAGAAACGGCAATGTGCGAACCCAAGATTTCTTTTGAAGCACTAAGGCGTTTATCTAATGTCTTTAGTTGAACAATTTTTGTTTGCTCGAAACCATTTGAGGCCAAATTCAAATCATTTTTCATTTTAGTTAAATCCTTCGCCAAAACTCCGTTGTAAAGATATAGTCCTCCTGAAGCAAGAGCCACCGCTAAAAAAATAAAAATCGAAATAATAAGCAAAAATCCTACAGGACGACTAGGAGCCGTAGTTTTCTGTTCAATCATCGGTTTCTTTGGTATAAATGATGTTTGAAAATTTTGATCCATTTTATTATTGTATTATCTCACCTATTGCAATTTTCTCAAAGCAAGTCCTATCGCCACTGCAAACTCTGGGCCAGTCGCTTCCAAAGCTTTATCTAAAAACGCCGGAGTTCCTACTTTCCCAAAGGGATGTCCGATTTCTACCTCTGCTTTACAATTCCCAATCGCAATTTCTTTCAAACCTTTAAGGAGGGCGCCACCACCGGTTAAAATTACCTTACTGATAGTCCGATTATATTTCTTCTCGTACCCTAATAATACATTATTTGTCTCTGAAAAGATATAGTCTGTATGCACTTTTATTATTTCGGCTAAATTTTTTTCATTTGGATCTCCAAAAAGACCAAACTCTTTTTTCATTTTCTCTGCTTCAGCAAATGGGATGCTTAAGGATTTGGAAATTGAATCAGTAATATCTGCACTCCCTCGAGGGATGATATGGAAGTTTTTCACTGTCCCAAATTCAGCAATAGATAGTTTGGTTCGAGAAGCCCCAAAATCCATCAAGAGCACCAAAGACAACTCATGCTCAAAATTTGACCGAATAGAAGAAAAAATTTCAATTTCAAAAAACTCAGTATTCAGTTTACTCCCCTCCACGATTGAGCGATATTTAGTAATTACATCATTTTGAATCGCAGCTACCAAAATTTCTGTTTTTTCAGGTAAATCTTGAGGAAAATCAGGATTATTTTCTTCTTCAAAAGTTACTTCCTTTTGGGGCAACAAAAACCAATCAAGAGACACTTCATTGATCGGAATCGGGATGTATTTTCTTGCTTCAGTTGCGACAATTGAGGCCATTTCTGATTTCTTGACCTGGGCAGGAAGTTCCAAGGTAAAAATCAAACTTGATTGGGCAGGAATTGCCAATGCCGAAAGAGAAGTAGTCACTCCTGATTGCTTAATTGTTTCTTTTAACGCTTCCACAATTTTTTCGACTGAAAGATTAGTGACTCGTCCGGCATCCAAATCATCATATGGGCCAAGTGAAATCATTCCATATGTTTCAAGCATCGCGCGTCCACCTCTTTTTTTTATTTCAACTATTTTTATCGAAGAAGAACCGACATCTACCCCAAGAGCCGTATCGCTCGAACCTTTATCAAAAACTTTCATATTTGAAAATATATCTTTGAACGGATTATTCATTCTATGTTAATATTATAACATAGAATGAGAATAACAAGCACCATTTTAGACATTATTTTCCCCGTTAAATGCCTGAATTGCAATAGGAGTGGGTTAGACTTATGCCTCGAGTGCCTTTGCGATTTTCCTCAAGCAGAAAGAGAAAGTGCGGATTGGATTTTTCCACTTTACGATTATTACGATCCCCCGATTAAAAAGCAATCTGGCTTTTAAAGTACCGAAATAAGAAAAGATTGGCAAGTGTTTTTGCGGAAGCGATGCAAAAACGAATTCTGGAGGAATTGGCTGATCTTTCGCAGCTTGAGAATTTTCATACCCTCATTCTTGTTCCTATCCCCTTGGCCCAAAAAAGACTTCGAGAAAGAGGTTTTAATCAGGCACTACTCATTTGTGAAAAATTAACAAAACAAAATACCAATTTAAAACAAAAAAACATTTTATGGAAACAAAAAAAGACTCCCCATCAAGCTTTGATTGAAAACAGAACAGAGCGCTTAAAAAATATTGTCGGTTCTTTTGGAGTAAAAAATCCAGATAAAATAAAAGGCAAAAACGTAATTTTGATTGACGACGTTACCACCACCGGAGCCACTCTTTCCGAAGCAAGGAAGGTTCTGCGCGAAGCAGGAGAAAAAAAGATAATTGCTTTTACTATTGCCCATTAATTTTAAAAATTAAAAATTGGATGCTATAATAAATTTTATGAAACATTGCAAAGACTGTGAACCCGCACAAGAGATTCATTGGATCGCTTATATGTCAGTTGTCTTAGGAATGATTAGTGAGCCGTTTTTCGGAATTTTGGAATTATTTTTTAAAAATACCGCTGAAGCAATTTCAGGTAGGATCTCTTTCCCCTTCTATCACTTAATGACCGGGCTTGGATTAGGCTATTACACTTACGAACCGAATGAAAAAGATTCCTGGCGCTCAAAATGTTTTTGGGAAGAAGCAGAAAGACGAAATATAAAAATGTATGAATTTCATTTGGGGCCAATCGGGGATATTTTTATTGCAGAATTTAACGGAAAAAAAATAACCTTTGATGGGTTACCTCGTCCTGCAGAAAAAGAATCCGAAGCATTAAACTGGATGGACAATAAAGGAATAATGAAACAAAAATTTATGAAGGAAGGAATTCCGGTCGCCCGAGGTGGCACAGCTTGGACTTATTGTAAGGCTCTTAAGATTTTCGACAGCGTAACAAAACCGGTGATTACCAAGCCAAACTTGGGCTCTCGTTCTAGACATACGATGATTCATCTAAACACTCCCAAGGATTTAAAAATAGGTTTTTACAAAGCACGAAAACTATCACCAATTGTAATAATAGAAGAAGAACTAAGAGGCTATCTTTTCCGAGGAACGCTTGTGTCCGGAAAATTAGTCGGAGTGGTAAAAAGAGATCAGCCGGAAGTTTATGGAGACGGAGCTCATACTATCCGAGAGCTTTGGGAAAAAGAAAATAAACGCCCAGAGAGAGCTGGACCTATTTTTCATAAAATACCTATTGACAAAGAAGCAAACGAAGAACTCGCTCGCCAAGGAGTAACAATGGAAACTATTCCAGCCAAGGGAATAACCATTACTTTTTCTCAGAAAACTTCTCGCGGCTGTGGTGGTACCACCACTGAAGTTACCAGCATTATCCACCCTGAAAATGTAGCAATACTCGAACACGTTGGAACATTTTTAAAAGATCCACTTATAGGAGTAGACTTTATAATTGAAGACATCACCAAATCTTGGCACGAAGAACAACATTGTGGAATAATAGAATGTAATTCCCTGCCTTTCATTGATCTTCATCACTATCCCCTTTTTGGTAAGCCAGACAACGTGGCTGGCGCCCTCTGGGACGCAGTAGTGCCGGAATCAAAGCTAGGCTAAATTAAGATTACTTCTCCTTTTTCATTTTTGGAAATAAATTCTGTCATTACTTGCATTTCCGGAAATTTACTCTCTATTATTTCTTTTGCTTTTATGAGTTCTCCCCGATGGAACAGTATTTCTGCTTCAAGAGACTCAAACTGTCTGCTTCCCCCGTAGGCCCCGCAATCAATATGATTCGTTATAATAATTTTTGTCGGATTATGGAGGGTTATTGAAATTTCGATATTTTCTAAAAGCGCTTTTTTGTCTTCGGCTTCCAAAGGAGAAATCAGATTTTTACTTGAACCGGCAAGTTCAATCAAATCAAAATCTCCATATTTATTACGAATAAGAGGCAATGCTTCCGGCCAAAAGCGGTAATCAATACAGCAAATAACTATAGACAAATCTTTTTCTGACATTTTATTTAACTTTTTATTTTAGCAATTTTCGCTTCGGCCACTTTTCTGACATCCTCATATTCGTCGAACTCGTCCACTATTTCCCTACCAACAATTTCCTCAAGAATATCTTCTATCGCGATTACCCCCACGTATTCTTTAAATTTATTAATCACAATAAACAGTTTTTCTCGCTTTTTAATGAACGCATTCAGAACATGGTCGAGGCTCTGGTTTTCGTTTACAAAATAAACTTTTTTGCTGCAAACTTTCAAAACGGTTTTATCCAAGTTATCCGAACCGATGATATCGTGGGCATACAATATTCCCACTACTTTATCGTGCCCTTTGTCTATTACTGGGAAACGAGAATAACCGTGTTTAACTAAATTGGTAATAGTCTTATCATCCAGTTTAGTTTTTTCATCAAGAGCTATTACGGCCGATCTTGGAATCATTACTTCGCTTACTTTTTTATCTCCAAAAGTAAAGGCACCACGGGCGATTCTTTCTTCGTCTTCCCTTATATCACTCTTCCCACTTTCGGCGTGTTCGGAAATAACTTCTACTAACTCTCGTTTGGAGAATATGGTCGGGAGTTCTTCACCAAACATTCGGTCGAGCACGAGCGCGATTGGAGCAGCAATCGGATACAATACAAAAATAAATACTCGTACCAGCCATACCACTCTTGAACCAAGGTTTAAGGCAAACCTTGAAAAAACTGCTTGGGGTAAAATCGCCTACAACGGTTATAAGTAAAGTTGAAACTATGCCGGCAATGACCCCACTCATAACCGAATCCAAACAAAGAGCAATAGCCGCATTCACTCCGACGTTCCCGAGCAGCAAGGTGACTAAAAGTAAATTACCTTTTTTGCGAACTTTATATATTTTTTTTGCTCTCTTGTCTCCCAGTTCCGCTTTTCTTCTTAACTCATGAGGTCCTAAACTCATTAAGCCTAAATTAAGGCCAGAAAAAAGAGCAGCTAAAATTAGAAGTAAAAACGTTATTAGATATACCATCCGTTAATTTTACAACTTCCAAAGAAGAATTACAATTCTAAGCCATTAACTTTTACCTTATCAATAGTTAATTCCGAGTCTGGATTGTAAGCACTAGGATCCATTTTGAGATGTGAAATATATTTTTTCTCTACCGCAAAATTTCCCAAAAATTTTAAAAAGTCTTCTTTTTTATTTATTTCCCCTTTTTCAATAAAATGTTCTATTGGGTGACCTTCCGGAGTAAACTCAAAATGCCCACAGATTTCTCCGTCTTTATATACCCTTAAGTGGTATTGGTCGTTGAAATCTACCAACTTTCTCCAAGAAAGGACCTGACCGTCATCGGACCAAGCAACGAAATGATTACCAAATCCCCATTTTTCATGCAAGTGTTTCTTTAGTTCCTCTAAGGTCTTTCCGGGGGCTAGCCAAGCGATGTGGTATTTCTGTCGGCCTTTCTGATGCATAAAAAGAAACTTTTTTTCAATCGAAGGAAAAAATCGATAAATCCCCCGCCAAATTTTCTGTTTTACTTTGTCCCAAAATGTCATAAGAAGAGTATACCAAATCTATAGCTTTTCCCAAAATTTTTCCGAGCTACGTGCTAAAAGGATAGGTTCACCATTTTTATCCTTCGGAACATCGGACAAGACTAAAGCATGAACATCTATCGTCCGGACCAATTTATTTATTTCCGGATTTTCATCAATTTGTTTTTTTATTTCAATCAAATCATTTTTATCTTTTAGAACCAAAATTCCTTGCCCGTGAATTTCTTTGTCTTTTTCTTTAGCCAATATACTACTGCCAATATCTCCGCGAATCGAATCACCAACAAAAACAAGTCGGTCTTTCGGAATAGTAATTCCTTTTTCCTGCACCTTGTTTATCAAATAATGAATTGCAATTTCCTTTCCTCCCCCTACCATCGTTTCATCTGTTGCAATGTCAATAAATAAATCCGAAAGTTTCAGATATTTTGCCAGTTTTTCAACCAACACTTTAGCGTTTGCAGTAAAGCCAACAATCGGTATACCCAAGCGAGAGTATACTTTTGCCAAATGAATAATGGGTTGGATGTTCGCATTCTCGAATTCTTCCGGACTCGTTTCATAGATTTCGTCCGCCTTGCGAGCAACCAATTCCCCGTATTTATTTAAATATTCTTCGGCTGTTTTGTGGATACTGTTTCCAGCTTCATCTATTTCTTGTTGATGTGTCAAAAAACGATGCTTCAAATAAAATTCCGGGTCTTTCCATTCAAGTATTCGGTCAACGTAAATTCCTTTCATTCGATCAAATTCCCTAAAGGAATTCCCTAGTTTAAAACCACGATAATAAGTTTCCCTTAATTCTTCAGGCTCTTCTCCTTGAAAAAGTTGTTCTATTGCATCTCCATGGATAACGTTTAAGTGTGCCAGAGTACCATCAATATCAAAAAAAGCCATTGCTCGAGGTTTGTTATCAGACATAATTTCTATTTTTATGTTACTATGCTCGTCTTTTAAATTTAGCAAATTTGAAGACACTGTTATCCATTTCCCTTTAGCTTCAAGGTTCTGCCATGTATCATGTATTCCAAACATACCAAAATACTAGCACGGATTTTGAAATTTCTAATAATAAGTTATACTAAGAATAATATGAAAATCACCATTATTGGTAATGGGCAAATCGGAGGCGCAATTTTACATTTACTCGAAGAGTCTCAAAAAATAAAAGAAGAGAAATATCTAATCGAAATATACGACAAAGATCTGACTAAGAATATCAGTGGTAAAACTCTGAATGAATGTCTCAAGGATTCCGACTTTATTTTTTTGTGTCTTCCGTCTTGGCACTTAGATAAAACCCTGAAAGAAATTGCCCTTGATACCAAAAAAGAAGCAATCCTGGTTCCCCTTTCAAAGGGGATAGATGCCAATTCAAGTGAAAGTGTAGATCAATTGATAGAAAAAAATGCAAAGAATACGAGCTATGCTCTCCTTTCGGGGCCAATGTTTGCCGGCGAAATAATGACAGATAAAATGAGTTTTGCTGTTTTGGCAACAAAAAACAAAGGAGCTTTCAAAAAAGTAAATAATCTTTTTCTGGGGACGAAACTAAAATTAGAATATTCCAAAAAAGTTCATTCAGTGGCCATCTCAGCCGTATTAAAAAACGTTTATACTTTGGCCGTAAGCATCATCGACAGTTCCCTGGAAGACAATAACACAAAGGGATATTTTTCAGCTAAAGGAATCATGGAAATGAGAGAGATAATGAAAATTTTAAAATTAGATAAAAAAATAATTCTGGGAACTGCCGGCTTGGGAGATTTCTTTGCTACTGTCTCAAGTCAATATTCCCAAAATAGAAAAGTTGGTGGCGATATTTCGCTCCACGGCACAACTTCCCTCCAAAGTGAAGGACTTATCTCCCTCTCACCCCTCATAAAAATCATCGGAAAAAAATACAAAAAACTTCCAATGCTCTGCATGCTTGAGAGAATAGTGATAGAAAAAAAGGATGCCAAGACTGAAATAAATGATTTTCTAAAAAGAATCTAATACCATTTAAGTAAACAAAGTTTTTACGTATTTCGTTGCGGAGCCGGACGGATTCGAACCGTCGAGGGGTTTTGAAGCCCCTGCCTCTTTAGCAAAGAGGTACGTTAGACCACTCTGACACGGCTCCGTTTAACTTAATCACTTTACCATATTTTTTTAATTTTTCAATTTTATGTTATATTGTTTGTGTTTGGAATCCTGCCTGTGCATGCAGGATTGAAAATAAAATAAGGAGACGTGGATGAGTGGCTTAAATCAACGGTTTACTAAACCGTCGTTCCTTAATCGGAACCGTGAGTTCGAATCTCACCGCCTCCGCCAAGTAATGATAGCACGAAGAGCTTAATTTTAAGCTTGTTTTTTCATTTTAAAATAACCTATTTGAGACATCGGAACTTTAAAAGAATTGATTCTCTTCCTTTGTTTGAAAACAATGATATAAAATGGTAAAATCACCAATATGGATAATAATGATAGTATTAAAAAGATTAATGAAATTTATTCTGATTTTAGGCTAAAATTAGGAGATATTTTCAATAAGAAAAAAATATTGTTAAAAACTTATCGTTCTAAAATTGAAGAAGCAAAAATTAAAGAAGTCAAAGAATCATTAAATAACCTATCGAAATAAATTATGAATAAGGAAGAATTTCAAAAAAATGAAGCAGGGATTGAAGTAGAAGATAGACCAGAAATTACTTCTCCTGAACAAAGTAAAAATAGTCAAGAATGGGCAAATGAAATACTCATTAAAATTGAGCAAGAATTTAATTCGATTCCCGACAATGTAAGTGAAATTAATAAAATCGACGATTCCATTTCGCTTGAAAATCAGTCCACAAAAAATGAAATAAAAGACGAGATTAATCTTGATAATAAATTAGGGGGATTAGACAATGAAGCAAAATTAATAAAGGATGAGACTAAATCAAAAATTTCTGAAATTACAGGATTAGGTAAAGAAGCCCAATTAGAGTTATCAGAATTTAGTAAAAGATACAGTGCCTTTTATCGTGATCAAATTGCACAAAAAATAAACAATTTAAGATTTCAATATCAGTCAAAATTAAAAGAAAAACCAGCTGAAGTTGAGCTATTAAAAACTTCTATAAAAGATGAAATATCTACCATCAATGAAATAAGTAATGAAAAAACAAAAGATGAAGAAATACAGAAAAATTTAGAAAAAGAAAGAGTGAAACTGAATTCAGAAATTGAAGATATAAAAATTAATTTAGATAAAAGAAAAAATTCTTTTATCTATAAAATAAGACAAAAATTTAGCTCAGACAAAATGGAAATTAATGAGGAGTTAGTTGAATTATTTAAATCAGAAGGATTAGATAAACAGATTATCAAAAATAAGTTATATCAAAAAGATTTTGATATGGTTCAAATGATAAAAGATAAGAAAGACCTTCTTGATAATATTGATATATCTTTAGATGAAAAACAAAAAGAAATTAATGAGAGAGGTGAATTAATGGGACAGATAAGAATCTCAATAGAAGATAAATACAAAGCTATAAATGAAACCGAGGAAATAATAAATAGTGATTTTGAGATAAAAGAAATAGAAAAAACCATCAATGATTTCTATGGTGAAATGACAAAACAAAAAAAGCAAATTGAATCAGAAAAAAAAGAAAGGAGTATTGCTGAGATTTCAAAAGAAAAAAATATTTTGTTTTGTCACTCAATTCCACTGGAAGTAATCACAGATACTGCTTTTTCTCAAAACAATGAACTTGTTAATACAAACAGATTTGGACCAGAAGAAAAAATTAAAATGATTCTAGGGGTTGAACCTACTATTTCTGTGTCTACTATCAATAAAGAAAATCAAACATTAGTAGGAGGTTTTGGACTAATTTTAAAAGAAGGACAAGTATTAAGTTCTTATGGTGGTGATGCTGGAACTTTACTTGATAAGGGTATCTATAATAGAAAATCAAAATATGATCGTAGTCTGAAGACAACTATAATTCAGGAAGATCCTGAAAATAGTATAAATAGAGCCATTAATCATGAGGCAAAAAATGAAAATAGCGCAGCTGAATCTATGCATCAGGGTTGGAATGAAATAGTTGTTGAAAATCCTCAAGCTGCTGGATTATTTTTCCAAAAAAATAATCCTAATAGCCCATTTAGTAATATGGCATATGCAAAAAAAATAAGTAAAGATTTAAATTTACCTTTGTATATTTTTGATAATGAAAAAATTTATCGATCAGATGACAGCACAAATGAGTTAGTTGAAATAGATAGAGAAGAAATATTTAATTCTAGTAAAACTTTTTCGCCTGATGAAAAGAAAAATATGATTGAGGAAATGATAGATAAAGAATCTTTTAATATTAAAAAGGAAAATATTTATAAATTTAATGGATATAACGTAGGAAGAGCATATTATAAATTTATAAAAAAGATAGATGCAGGAGAAAGGGTCTCAATCAGACATATTGAAAAAGATGAAGTTCTTGATGAAGGTGATGAAATAATACGATTAGTTGATCATTCTTTTGCTATTAAAAAAAATAAACTTGATGAAAAACAATGGGAACTTTTCGGTAGGGAGCATTGGGAAAAATATGAAAAATACTACAAAGAAGATAATGAAAATGATAACTCAGAGTATAATTTCAATACTAAATTTGGTTCAGGAAACGTGTGGGAGCCTAATACAAGATTTATAGTGGAAGGCGATAGTATATCATCTTATATAGATATGGCCAGAAGAGAACTAGATAGATTAGAAAAACAAGGCGAAGAATGGAAGAAAAAAGATGGAGATATAAATGAACTTGTAATAAGAAATAAATCCATTATATTTATTCTTTTTGGGGTTATGGAAGAATGTCAAAAATCTGGCGATACAAAAAATTTCGAAAAAGCAAAAAGTATCATAGAAAAATCTGGTAACTTACAAGAATGTAAAACTTTTATTGAAAAAAGGGTAGGAAAAGATGATAATTTTAAATACTTAAACGAAGATGCTCCTATTGAAATTAGAAAAAAGATTAAAGAATTAGACAGTTTGTAAAATTATTTTAATGCAATTTTCTTATTACCCAAAACTATTTTTCCCCTTAGACAACTCAACAATTCTCTTTTTTCAATATCACTCCCTTCCTTTAATACATATCTAGCATATCCTCGAATATCAATATTAGATATTTTTGGTTTTTCTTTTTTCCTTAAAAAGAAGTTTTGTAGATTGGTGAATTTCTCAACATCAGCTTTAATCTTTTCTTTAATTTGAATTTCGTTAATGTCTATCTTTTCGATTAATTCTTCAAACTGTTTGAGAATTTCTTTTTCTTCGGTATATCCACACTTACAGTCAGCTTTTTGAGATTTCGTACATCCGTAATATACATATCTGTGAACATTACCGTTTTTCTGTTTTTTAAACTTCTCATCAGCTGTAATACCAGAACCACATAATCCACAAATCATCATTTTAGTGAAAGCAAATTCTTTGTTCTCTATACGAAGTACTTGGCTTCGTATTTGTACTTGAACTTGGTCGTATAGCTCTTTGGTAATAAGTGGCTCATGTTTACCCGTGTACCAATTATCACTTTTCCTTGGATATTCAAAGATTCCATAGTAAAAGTGATTTCCAAGTATTTTGTATATATTACCTAGACTTAAATGTTTCTTTCCGTAAGCTGTTCTGAAGTTTAAATCAAATCGGAGCCAGTTGTATACTTTTCTCCCACTCCAATACTCATAGGCTACTTTCTCAAACATTTTCCTTATTGTAGGGGCTCTATCTGGATCAATTAATGTCTCGCATTTCCTATCCATTCTTTTCTCTTTTAGATATCCTGTTGGTGCAGGAGCAGGCCATAGACCCATCTCTACTCTAGTTCTTAATCCTCGTTTAACATTTACACTTTTATTATCATTCTCCAGTTTTGCTTGAGAGCAAAGAATCATTAACAAAAACTTTTCATTTGGTGAATTCTTGAAATGTTGTCCGTAGGTGCGAATCTCTAGCAATAACTTCTGGTCCATTAAATCTACAATACTTCCCAAGTCGCCCGCATTTCTTGAAAGTCTATCTGGTGCCCAAGTTAGTATTCCATTAAACCGCCCACGCCGTACATCTTCCAGTATTTCTTTATATACTGGTCTCTGTCCTGATTCTTTAGCTGAATGAGATTCTCGCCTAATTTCAACAATTTCAAGATTTTCTCTTTCTGCTAATTCAAGCATTTCTTTAATCTGTGAATCAATTGAAAGAACTTGGCGTTCTTCTGATTCAGTGCTTTTTCTTGCATACAATACATACCTTATCTTTTGTATTGGTGCCAATATCTCCTTATTAATTCTAGCTGTTGTATATGTTTCCATATATCAATGGTGTCAGAGAAAGAGCCTCTTGCTAAGTCTATGCAGAACTAAGTATTCGTCGCATAATCGTATTGAAAATAGTGGCATATTCATGTAACTTTATATGTCGAAGTAGTGTCACTTTTGTCACTTTTTAGTTCGCACGAGGAGCATCGTTATGATAATATGAAAGATATCCCTAAAGCCTTACAGGTCTTAATACTGAAAGGTTCTAACACGAGGATCTCCGCAGAGATTAGTTGGTATCGGATGATGTTCCGACCTTATTTTGCAATACTTTTTTTAAGTCACTTTTTTCAAAAATCGATGACCCCAGAGAGATTCAAACTTTTTACAATAAACAACAAAAAACAACTAATGTCGAGACTCTAAAATGTTGCATTTGTAGCCTACATATGCTACAATAGTAGTATGGATGAAAATTTTAAAAACAAAATAAGATCTCTTAGGGAGTCACATTTCCCTGGTCGAAGTGTCAGAAATTTAAAAACGGAACTTGAACCATATTTTGGGAAACATTTTTATGCCTATATTAGTAAAATTGAAGCAGGGGCACTTCCTTCTATGGATTTTATAAAAAAAATAAAAGAAGCATACACTCTTTCTATAAAAGACTATGAGGATCTAGTTCAATTATATTTAAAACAAAAATTCGAAGATGAATTTATTACGGAAACTCAAAGAAGTGGTATTAATTTAGAGCCACAGCCACTTCTCTTTAGGAAAGTTAATAAAAAGAAAAAATAATGAAAATGAGAATCACTAAAAACTGGAACCCTTTAGCTGATTCTTATCAACTAACTAAACAAGAGATTGAATCTCAGGTTTTAAGTGATCTTGCA
Organism: uncultured bacterium; assembly: GCA_903869825.1. Lineage (GTDB taxonomy): Bacteria > Patescibacteriota > Minisyncoccia > Phycocordibacterales > UBA9973 > UBA9973. The sequence continues at coordinate 4,574 of CAIQAL010000018.1, read as the reverse complement.
AAATACCGAAATAAATATAGTGAAAAATATGGCAAGGCTATACCAAGCCCTATCGATGTAGATAATTATGTTAAAGAATTATGGGGATTTAATGTTGTGTTCGAAAAAATAGAAACAAATTCAGAAGACAAAGATACTTTAGGATTTTTGAGACCAGAAAAACAAGAGATAGTGGTAAATGAAAGTTGTGACAACCAAAGAAGAATTTCATTTACGATAGCACACGAAGCGGGTCACTTATCTTTACATGGCCCACTATTTATTATCAAAGACAACATAATTACAGGTTGGAAAAGTTTACCTATACATAAAAGTACAAAAAAATCTGATATTTCTGAAACAAGAAGGGAGTGGCAAGCTAACGTATACGCTGGCTCAATGTTGGCATCGAAATTTGAAGTCGAAGAATTTTTAAGAGAGTTGGGTTTAATTAAAGACCAAACATTGATACCTTTTAGTTTGAATGAATTTTTTCCAAAATTTGAAGAACGTTTTGGTCTTTCAAGGCAGGCTCTTGAGATTAGATTAATTCATTTGGGTATTCCAATAGTGAAGTCAAAAACAGTTTGAAAACTAAGAAAAGCTACTAAACTTTAGTAGCTTTTCTGGGCGTTTAAATTGGATAGGAGTTCCTTCTTAAAACGCTCCGTGTCGATTATTCGATATTAACTATGATTAATAATAAACTTTAACAATTTTACTATATCATAATTAGCGCCCAATTATCAACCAATTTAATATTACATTGAGTAAGTCATCAAAAACGTTTCCGTTGGGTAGAGATTCTCGAACTGGCGAATTTATACCAGTAAAAGAAGCCGAACGACGTCCAAACACGACTACTGTTGACCGGATTCCAAAATCTGGGAATGGTAACACTGGTAGAGGACACAAGAAATAAACAGATTGGGTATTTACTCGACAACCGATTATGCAATTACTGTGGCACACATGGGATGGTAAATCTTGGAGTGATCTTCTAAATATGGATCTTAGTCTTCCCCATTTTAATACAATGGAAGGAGTCTATGTCATTTGGAGTGGATCATCTACTGTTAGAGTTGGACAAGGTATTATTAGAGATCGCTTAGGAAAGCATAGAAATGATAGAGCTATTACAGCTTATCCGTCACTTCTTGTTACATGGGCTCCTGTTGAAAAAAATTACCGAGATGGAGTTGAGCGATATTTAGCAAATACCTTAAAACCAAAAGTGGGAGATGCATTCCCAGATACTATACCTATAGCGGTAAATTTACCTTGGTAAATCAGCGATAGAATAACAATAAAAAACACCAACGGAAGGATTGGTGTTTTTTATTGTTCTAAATTAATTATTCGATTGTAGCAATTCTTTTTTCTACTTTGATTCTTGATTTAAAACACCCCATCAGTTCTCTCTTCTCTTCGTTGGTGCCATCTCTGAGAATGTATTGAGCATAGGTTTTCAAATCTATTTCTTGATGTTTAATTTCTTGCTTATTCACTCCCAGCACTCCTTTATTAAATTTATTGTGGCGTTTTAATTCTTCCTCAAATTTCATCTTGATTCCAACATCGTTCATATCTATTTTATCTATCAACTTTATCAATTGTTCAATCAATTCTTCTTCTCTTAAATATTGACTTTTGCAATGTCGGTCCTTGGATCTGCCACAGCCGTAGTAAATATATTTAGCTACCGTGCCGTTCTTTAGTTTCTTGTATTTCTCTTCAGCCGATATCCCTGAGCCACAAAGTCCACACACCATCAATTTAGTAAATGCGAACTCATGACTTTCTCTCACTATCACATCTCTCTTTAATTGCTGATTTGCTTTATCAAATAATTCTTTAGTGATTATCGGTTCGTGTTTTCCTTGATACCAATTACCTGATTTTCTAGGATATTCAAATTGTCCATAATAAATCGGATTCTCAATTATTCTAAAGATACTTCCTGGTGGTAAATTATGTTCTCCGATTGTCTTGAAATTTAATTCAAATTTCAACCAATGATATATCTTTCTTCCTGACCATTTTTCATATGCCATCTTTTCAAATATCTTTTTTACAATCGGAGCCCTTTCAGAATCCTGAATAATCTGACATTTTTTATCCATCAATTTTTGATTCAAATATCCAACTGGTGCCATTCCAGGCCAGAGACCCATCTCTACCCTTGTTCGCAATCCTCGTTTAACATTAATTCCTCGATTATCATTTTCCAATTTCGCTTGTCCACACAAAATCATCAGCATAAATTTATCATTCGGTGAGTTCATAAATCTTTGCCCAAATGTTCTTATGTCTTGTAGCAAATTAGCATCCATTAAATCTACTACTTGTCCTAAGTCTCCAGCATTACGACTAATACGATCGGGTGCCCACGTTAGAATACCATTAAATTTTCCTTCCTTTATCTCACTAATGATTTCGTTAAAAATTGGCCGTTGCCCAGTTTCCTTTGCACTATGGGATTCTCTCTTCATGCACACGATCTCTAGATTTTCTCGCTCCGCTAATTGAAGCATTTCCTTTATCTGTGAATCTATTGAAAGAACCTGACGCTCCTCCGATTCTGTCGATTTTCTCGCATAAAGGCAGTATTTTACCTTTACTGGTATTGCTTGTTTTGTTGCCCCAATCGTGGACATTTGTGCCGTTATTTGCATACCTAATCAATGACGCATGTGCCTTTCAAAGTCTAGGTAGTAAGAGTTGATAACTAAAGCTAATTAATTGTATAAATGATTCAAATTTATTTTTGAAAAACAAACAAATGCTCATGCATTATCAATAAAAAATTTGCTTCTTTTGATTTGTTTACCCAAAATCCAGTAGCCTTACAATTAAATTGTCTCTTTATGATATCTTCTTTAAGTTTAAATCCAACTTTTAAAAACCTTTCCATGACTTTAAATGCAAGAGGTTGGTACATTTTATTTCGTCTAGTATCTCCCATTAAAATTGCACAATATTTCCCAGGTTTTAAAACTCTATATAATTCTTTTGATATTTTTTCTATTTCGTCAACAAAAGCATCTATATCGTGAATATTTGATAAATCATCTTTAAGTTTTCCATCACTATATTTAATTATATCTGCATATGGTGGGTGAGTTAAAACAAAATCAATTTCATCGTCTTTAATAAAAGACATATCACGAGCATCGCATTTTACTACTCTCTGTTTTGATTTATTAGGCACTTCAAATTCTAAAGATTTTTTTGTTCTCTCTAGTGCTTCTTCATTTACATCAATACAAGTAATATGTCGGTTAAGTATTTTTGCTTCAATGGCAGTGGTACCACCACCAATCATGCAATCAAGCAAATGATCTTTTTCTTTTGAATATCTTAGAATTAGATTTCTAACTACTTCAGGAGACCAATTGCCTCGCCAATCTGATTTATGAGTAGCCCAATTGCCACGCCTAGGGAAAGCCCAAACGGTAGTACATTCCATCTCGAAATTATCTGGATGAAGTTTTAATTCTTCTTTTTTCATTATCTTATTTTTTCCAACAATCATTTGGAAAACCAATCTTCTTTAAGATGTCTGTAAAAGCAACATATTCAATATCATGCTCTTTATAAAAAGCCAAGCTCTCACGCAATTCACGAGTTTGATTATTTTTATCTAATAGATCTCCAAAGGCAAACTTTTCTCTAGCTTCGTACTCTTGATATCCTACTAAAATAATTTGAAGTGGTTTTTTATATAATCTTGGTATTTCACCATATTTTAATGGAACTCCAAGTATCTTTTCTCCTGCTGTTCCTGGGGTAGACCAACTTCTTCCTTTTACTTCATAAACATAATCATCGCACTCTAAATCTGGATCATATTTTTTATTTCTAAGAGAACTTTTTTTAGAAGTAGTTGTTCTGACATTTTTTCTACCAAGTTTAATAAGGGCTTCCATAACTAAATCCTGACAAAGTACTGTCGTCCATTGCTTACCTCCAGTTGTTTTAATAACATCATTACCCCAACTCTGTTCTATTATTTTTGATTCTCTTAAGTTCTTCTCGCTCTCGGTGTTTCTTAGAGAAATGTCTGTGACACCCTCATAACACCATTGGATGACCTTAGGATTATTAAGTAAGTTTAAATTTTCTTTTTTCATTGTAATTTCGAAAATAAATTATAAGTTTCTAGAGCCAATTCTTCAGTTCTTTTTTCTATATCATCTTTATTCCACTTACCCTTAGTTTTTATTTCCTTAAAACTATCTTTTGTCGTTTTATATTTAGTCTCTTTTTCTAAAAATTCAATCACTTTGATTTTTTGCTTAGGCAGTAAATCAAATGGTTTTAAATTATCTTTTTTTTGATTATATTCTTGTTCTAACAAAAATAAGTTGCCAATACTATTAACATTAGATAAATTAGTCGATTTAGGTTCTAAGTGTTCAATAGAATGCAATTCAAAATCTAAAGCTAAGGATGACGCTTTTGCTTTTTCTAATTTTAATAAAATAAATTTAATAGTATCTTTATCATTAGTAAAATTGATTTCCTTGAATTTTTCGATATACTCTTCTTTTTTGGGTATCTTTTCAGATAATTCTTTTTTCAGATCTTTTATT
>CAIQAL010000017.1 GCA_903869825.1 uncultured bacterium | reverse complement strand
TATTGTTATACTAGCGTAGGGACCGGAGCCGCTACTTCTTGCACAACTAGTAATATTTACGCAACGGCAAACACTGCTCTTGTTAGTCCTTTTTATTTGTATAGCTCTTCTTCTGCGCTTGTCACTTGTACTTTTGGGACATCAACGGTAAATTTGCAATGCAAATAGTGAAAATCATGATATAATATAATATATGATTACAATTTTGGCGGTTGTTTTTTTTCTCTTGGGTCTGGTAATTGGAAGTTTTTTAAATGTTGTAATTTTTAGATTTAACACTCACAAATCTTTTAAGGGAAGGAGTGGCTGTATGGCGTGTCAAAATCAATTGTCGTGGTATGAGCTTGTCCCAGTTTTTAGTTTTCTATTCTTGAAGGGAAGATGCAAGAACTGCAAAACAAAAATTTCTATTCAATACCCGATTGTAGAACTCATAACCGGGCTAATATTTTTGGGGTTATTTTTAAAATTTCAAGATGTTTTTTTCCTTGATACCGTAGGGTTTAATTTTGCTTTTGCATTTTATGCGACAATTTTCTCTACCCTCATCGTTATCGCTGTTTATGATTTAAAACATAAGATAATTCCCGATGTTCTTTCTTGGACACTCGGGATAATAACATTTATCGGACTTTTTTTGTTTTCCGATTTTGCTTTTTCCCCTCATTGGCCAACTCTTTTAACATTTCTTTCTGGTTTAGTGATCGCTACCCCATTTGCTCTTTTGTGGCTTGTGTCTAAAGGCACTTGGATGGGACTCGGAGACGCTAAGTTATCCATTAGTCTTGGTTGGATGTTGGGTCTTGGAATGGCACTCTCTGCGATAGTTGTCGCTTTTTGGACGGGCGCAGTAGTTGGAATCGGTCTCATAATATTTTCAAAAAAACATGGGATGAAAACAGAAGTGCCTTTTGCTCCTTTTTTAGTTTTAGGAACGGTGCTTGTTTTTTTAGTAGGATTTCAAATTTTCCCATTAGGGTTTTAATTTTAAAAATGATTAAAAAAAACTTTAACTTAAAATTCAAGTCTGTCCACTTTAGAAAGGGGATGACTTATGTGGAGCTGATTGTAGTTCTCACTATTTTTTCTATAATGTCGGCGGTGGTTATCTTTGATTACAATTCTTTTCAATCTAGGATCGTGATAAAAAATTTATCCAATGACATCGCACTAAAGATTGGAGAAGCACAGAAAAATGCAATGTCGGGGAAATTACCACCACTTGATCAGCAAAATTTTTTGAAAGAAAATGGAATAATTGACTGGAGGCCTTCGTATGGAGTCTATTTTAATATAGGAGAATTAAGGATTGATACCGGGCAATCTGGACAAGAAGCACAAAAAGGAGGAGCGGATGTTGGAGGTGTCGGGGCTGGAACGGAACAACCCCCACAAGTAGGACGAGAAGGAGGAGGAGATGACGTCGGGATTGGCGGGATTGATACTAAATACAGTCAGACTAGTTTTATTTATTTTGCTGATCTATTGAACACAGGTATCTGCGATGATACCTGCAGCAGTAGGAGCGGTGATGGTGACTATTTAAATACATTTTCTCTTCCCAAAAATGACGTTATCTCAGGACTCAGTATTTATTATCAAGATAAACCTGATGCAGCCATTCGACAAGGAAATTTGGCATTTACTTTTACCAGATCGAGGCCGGAAGTAGTTTTTGCTTCAAATGGTAGTATTCTTCCCAATGTTTTATATGCTGAAATAAGAGTTTCTTCTACTAAATCTTCCTCGAATTCTTTAATAAAAGTTTACTCTTCTGGGAGAATTCAAATAAATTGATTGTATGATAAAAATATCAAACAATAAAAAATATATATCAAACGAAGGCTACACTTTAATTGAGACAATGATTGCGATTTCAATCTTTTTATTTGTTATCGTTTTCGGAATCACCACACTTTTAAACGCTTTTTTTGTAAATCAACGGTCTCAAAATGTTCGTTCTGTCGTAGATAGTTTGAGTTATATTATGGACGATATATCTAGAAATATTAGAATAGGATATAACTATAAATGTCTCGAAAAAGGTCAAGATTTTCCTTCTCAAGATGACCTCGGGAAACCGGTCAGTTGCAGGGAAGGTTATGGAATAGCTTTTGAATCAGGTGGAGGTGACGTTAACACGAACGATGATCAATGGGTATATTTTTTATTTAAAGGAAAGATTTTTAGGTCAACCACCGGATTAATAAATCCTATTCAAATCACTCCTAATGAAGTGACCATCAATTCGGATACTTCCAGTTTCGCGGTTTTAGGAGCAGAAAGTTTTACTACCTCGAACGACAAGCAGCAGCCTTTTGTAATAATTAGACTCGCTGGCACAATTGTTGATAAAAATGGAGTTCTTCCATTTTCACTTCAGACTTCTGTTTCGCAAAGAGTATTGAATAATTAAAATAAAATGATCAAATTTTTTAATTCAAAAATAAATAAAAAAACCGGCTTCACTTTGGTGGAGGTCTTGGTGGCTATTTTTATTTTTTCTTTATCAGTAGTGACCTTTGTTTCAGTTTTGAATCAAGGAATCCGAGGGGCAGATAACGCAAAAAAGAAAATCGAAGCCGCGTACTTAGCCCAAGAGGGAATCGAATACTTTCGAAGCATGCGTGATACCTCGATGCAATATTCTAGCGATCCTAAAGAAGGTTGGATAAGATTTATCTCTAAATTAGAAGAACAGGGTAAATGCAATGGTGATCCAGGGTGTTATTTTATTGATTCGAACTTGTTCGACTTAGGTACCAATATGCCAATAATGAATATTCAAGTTGCCCCATGTGATGGGAATTGTCCCGAACTTTTGTATGACGAAAGTAAAAGTTTTTATGAATATAGTAAGGGATCCTCGACTGGTTTTATAAGAAAAATGTCTGAGACTAGGCTTAATGATAATGAAATAAAAATTGTTTCAGAAGTTACTTGGCGACAAGGAATTAGTCGGGGGAGTATTACGTTCTCTGAAAACTTAGATTCTTGGATTGAATAATTTATATTAAAATTTATGTTTTCTTTAAAAAAAATTAAAAAAAATAAATACACAAAGGGGATTGCTCTCTTGTTTTCGGTTATTGTTTCTAGCTTACTTTTGACCATTGCTCTTTCTGTGCTGAATACTGCTATGAAAGAATTGAATTTCACCATTTCAGCCAGAAGTACTGGGAACTCTCTTTTTGCGGCTGATAGCGGGATAGAGTGCGCACTAGGGAATGATAAAAGTGAAAGTACTGTTTTTGCAAAAAACAATATGGGCATTAAGACAATAAATTGTAATAGAAATGAAATCAATGTTATAGGGGAATATCCAGTATTTGGTTTTAATGTCGTAGGGCTTGGGGATGATGGACAATCCTGTGCCTTGGTTTCTGTTTTAAAAGATCCGGAAGATTCAATCACAAAAGTTGTTTCTAAAGGATATAATCTGGGCGGGAATAATAATTGCGATCAACTAGGTTTAAATAGCACAGAACGGGTAATTGAGGTAAACTACTAAGAACGATGGACAAACTGGATGCCGAAAAAAGAATAAAAAAATTGCGAGCCGAAATCGCAAGATTGCGGGAGGCGTTTCATGTTGAAAATGCGCCCAATATTACTGATGATGTTTACGATTCATTAAATAAAGAATTAAAATCACTTTTAACACAATTTCCAGAATTTATTGACCCGGATGCAAAAGAACAAAGGGTGGCCGGAAAGCCCCTTGATAAATTTGTAAAGGCATATCATGAGATTCCAATGTTTTCTATTGGAAATGTTTTTTCAACGGAAGAATTTCTTGCATGGGAAAAACGGAATTTGAAATTACTTTCATCTGACACTAAACTTGGTTATTTTTGTGAATTAAAATTGGATGGACTGGCCATCTCTTTGATTTATGAATATGGAAAATTTGTAAGAGGAGTCACCAGAGGAGATGGAATTGTGGGAGAAAATATCACCGAGAATTTAAAAACAATCGGAAGTATTCCGCTATCCCTTAAAGCACCTTTCCCCGCAAAAATCGAAGTACGGGGAGAAGCAATTATGAAAAAGTCCGTACTAAAGAAATTAAACAATCAGAACGAAAAAGAAGGTAAACCGCTATTTGCTAATTCACGGAATGCTGCCGCTGGGTCACTTCGTCAGCTTGACCCGAGCCTGACTAAAAAAAGAAATTTAGATTTTTTTGCTTATGAAATCGCTCAAATTGAAGGGGAAGATTGGTATGAGTATATCGAAAAACATTCGAAAAAACACGAATTACTTGAAAAGCTAGGATTTTTAGTTGAAGGGCATTCTCAAAAAATAAATGCAGCCGAAAAAATTATAGATTTTATTGCTGGTGTTTTACAGTATAGGGATAGTCTAACTTTTGGAATTGATGGAGTGGTAATAAACATAGAAGACACCGCAGCATTTGAAAGATTGGGAGTAGTAGGCAAGGATCCGCGAGGAATAATTGCTTACAAATATCCAGCCGAACGATCGGCTACTATCATTAAAGACATAAAAATAAATGTTGGACGCACAGGGGTCCTTACTCCTTTAGCTATTTTTTCCCCCACTTCGGTAGCTGGTTCGACAATCTCAAAAGCAACTTTACACAATTTTGATCAGATAGAACGCCTGGGAGTAAAGATCGGCGATACCGTAGTAATAGAAAAAGCAGGAGACGTTATTCCAAAAGTCATTGAAGTGTTAACCAAAATGAGAACCGGGAAAGAGAAAAAATTTCGCTGGCCAACAAAATGCCCCGCGTGTTACGGGAAAATTGAAAAGAAAGACGGAGTAGCACATTATTGTGTCAATCCGAAATGTCCTGCCAAAAATGAAAGATTTTTACAGCATTTCGTTTCTGTATTTGAAATTTACGAACTTGGCCCAAAGATTTTGAAACGTTTCAAAGACGAAGGATTAATAACTGACGCAGCAGATATTTTTACGTTAATGCCCGAAGATATTTCCCCGCTTGAGCGGTTTGGAGAAAAGTCAGCTGAGAATATTGTTAAAGAAATAGAAATGAAAAAGAAAATTTCACTTTCTAAATTTTTGTGGGCACTAGGAATCCTTCACGTGGGCGAGGAGACGGCTCGAGATTTAGCCAGCAATTTTGAAACACTGGAACGATTGGAGAGAATAACTGAAGAAGATTTAAATGAAATAGAAAATATTGGCCCGGCAGTTTCGGAAAGTGTGTATGCATATTTTAAAGACAAAACGAATTTAATTTTTATTGAAAAACTCAAAAAAAACGGGGTAAAGATCAAAAAAGTGGAAAAGCAAAAATCAGGAAAACTTTCCGGGCTTACTTTTGTATTGACTGGAACCCTTGGCAGCATGTCACGAGAACTCGCCAAAGAAAAAATAATCAAAATGGGCGGAAAAGTTTCTGGCTCTGTTTCAAAAAATACAACTTACGTGGTAGCTGGTACCGAGCCCGGCTCCAAATTGACCGATGCCCAAAAATTAGGGGTAAAGATTCTGCGAGAAAAAGAATTTTTAAATATGATATAATCAAAATCCATGAAAGCCAAATTTAAAATTTTAATTGTTTTTATTGGGTGTCTACTTTTCAGGCTTCTTCCTCTTCGGGCACCGAACGTAGAGCCGATTATGGCTTCTGTTATGCCCCTAGGACGTAAATATGACGCTGCTGTAGGATTTTTATTTGGTTTCTTATCAATTTTCCTCTATGACTTGATAACTCATTTTGGCTCTTGGACTTGGATTGCCGCGATCACGTATGGTGTTATTGGGGCAGTTTCGGTTATCTATTTTACTAAAGCAAAAACATCAATTTTAAACTTTGCCATATTCGCATCCTTTGCCACTATCATATTTGACTTTGTAACCGGAGTTTTATTTGCTCCAATGTTTGGAGAAACGATGGCGACCGCATTTATTTTACAAATTCCTTTTACCGTGATTCACTTGGCAGGGAACATTGGTTTTGCAATTACCCTAAGCCCAATTTTAAATAGATGGTTTTTGCAGGATTCTGTTGCAATGATGTCCGTTAAGGACTTAAAAAATATTAAACAAATAGTCTAATCTAATTCTGCGGAGATCCTCGTGTTAGAGACTTTTGATAACAAGCCCCGTAACGTTATTTTTAATAAATTTATTTTACCATAACGACGCTCCTCGTGCGAACTAAAAAAGTGACAAAACTAACATATTTTTGACACAAAGATTACAACCAGCTGTAACATTCCTTTTATTTACTTGATTATTTTTACTATCTAATAAAATTACTTTTTTATTATTTAAAATATAAATTTAAAATAATAAGACCCGCCGAAACGAACCCGCGGGTCTTACATAAACTATTTTAACATAAAATTACGCTCCGCGTGCGAGGTTGACTTAGTGGGAGTAACACTGTAATCTTAGCCTACTATCCACTGTGGCTTTACCTCTCTGAGTTCCAGTTCTTAGCTTTATCAGCCACAGTTAACAACTAAATATTTTATGACTAAACACGAATTTATATTCATGGAGCTACCCATGAATCAGGTAGAACGCGACCCAAATCAACCAAGAAAGGATTTTGGTGCTGAGGGAGAAAAGAACAAGCTCAAAGCTTCAATTAAGTCATACGGAATCGAGGAGCCGATTAAAGTAAGTGAGATATCAGAAAAACGATATATTATCATGGACGGACACCGTCGGTATATCTGTGCTCAGTCCCTTGGAATGAAAAGTGTCCCTTGTAGAATTTATCCTAAAATGGGAGAGGGAGAATTTGAAACACGTCGTTATGAAATGCAAAACAATCGTAGGGCATGGAACGCACTTGAACGATCTGAGGCATTGGAAAGAATTAAAAATTCTCTTGGTCTGACAACTAACCACGAAGTTGCCGATTATCTACATATGAGTAGATCAGCTGTCCAACTTGCTTTTCAAATGAGAAAGCAAAGAATCGAATATTTATCTTTAATGGAAAGACATAATTTACCTATCGGTCTTCGTTTTGCGATAGTAATTTTAATTGGGAAGCTTCGCCGAATAAAGAAAATTGAAGTTGATGAAATAGTTTTAACTATATTTAAAAAAATTGAAAATAAAGTTATCACCAAAGCTCCAGACATTCAAAAACTAGGTATGATGTTCGTACAAGCAACTCTCAATGAGAATGAAATTCATTCATTTCTAGTAAATGACAAAATGACAATAAGTGAATTAGAACAGCGTACACGACAAACAGGCTTTGCTCTTCTTGTTGGAGATTTAATAGACAAAATTACTGAAAAAAGAAAAAGTGGAATAACATTTACAAAAGTTGAAAAATCATCTCTTGCTCATTTAGATTTACTTCTAAAGAAAGCCATATAGTATGGCAATTTCCGCACCAGCACTCAAGAAAGCAATAGCATACTATCGACACTCTGCCGAAGATAAGCAGGAAAATTCTGTGCCTATTCAACGCGAGCATGCTTTGAAATTTGCTACTAAAAATCATGTGGAAATTATTCACGAAGAAGCAGACGAAGGTAAAAGTGGATTATCAGCAGACAGACCAGGCTTTCAAAGATTGTTCAATGAATGGATATTAAATCCAAATGCTCCTGATTTTGATTATGTATTTGTATATGATGTTTCTCGTTGGGGCAGATTTCAAGATCAGAATGAACCAGCGTATTATGAATTTCAATGTAAAGAACAAGGTAAAAAAGTTATTTATATCTCACGAGGATTCCCCAAAGAAGAAGAACAATTAATTGCCACTCTTCAAACATCAATCGAAAGATATATGGCGGCGGAATATTCACGCCAACTTAGTGAAAAAGTTTTTTATGGTTGTGTGAAAGTTTCCGAGCAAGGATATTCTGCAGGAGGTCTTCCCGCGTACGGCATGTCTAGATTACTTCTTGACGCAAATAAACAACCAATTAAGAAACTCAAAAAGGGAGAATGGAAATCAATTTCTAATGAGCGTGTCACCTTTACCCCGTCTGATGACGACACCACTGAGGCGGTGCGGGAGATGTTTCGATTGTTAGTTGAACACTGGGAATCACCGCAGAGTATTGCTGATATTTTAAATGAAAAAGGAATCCCCACAGCACAAGGTAAGGAATGGAAATCAAGCGGTGTGCAGAGAGTACTTACTAATGAAGTTTATACTGGTACTCGTATTTACAACAAAACATGGGGACGACTAAAACAGAAACACCGACAAAATCCACGAAAAGAATGGGTCATCCAACGAGACGCATTCCCTCATGTTGTTACAACCGAATTATTCAAAGATGCCCAAGAACATCTTTATTGGCTTATGCCATACAAATGGAAAAAAGGTGTGCACGCCATACGGAGAGCAGGACTCAATTTACAAGGAGAAGTGGCAACACTCCTACTCAAACAAGGAATGACTATTGATGAGACTGATATAACAATTAGAAAATTACCAGTAGTATTGGGAGTTTGTTTTTATCTTAACTCTGTAGCACATTGGTGTTTTGTTGTGAAAGAATATATGAAAAATTATGACTATGTTCTTGGTGTAAGTCTAGCTATGGATAAAAGTGAGTCGGTTGATAGATTTTTTTGGATACCGATCAATAGTTTTGATACAACGAATTTTATTATATTTTCTGAGGGCGATGCATGTTGTGCTGAATTTACTATAGCCCGCGAGGTAGTTGAAGAAAAAATATTGTCGTTAATGAAAAAGAGTTAATAGATAATTTTATTTTGTTGAGCTATCAAATAAACCTAACTTCTTAGGAGGTCCCTCTCTGGGGATATGTTCATGTATTAATATAATTTGATAACTTTCATTTAACCAAGCATTATATATTGGGCTTAAGGCTTGGTTAATTTGTAAATCAACAATCATTTTATCACCAGCACCAAATCTATATTCTCCTTGTTCTATTTTTTCTAAAAAACTTATATCTGTAATATTCGCACTTATTCTATTTCCATTCCATATAAATTCCCATCTTCTTGTGGGACTTTTTTCAAGTACAGGTTTTATAACATAAACAGTTTGTGAATTTTTGGTTTCTTTCCTTTTATTTTCTCCAGGGATATCAACCTTTTCAGCTAATGAACTAAAATCATTTTTTAAAACAGAAAAAGATTCTTTGCCTGTGGAAAGAGTAAAACCCTCAATGGCAGAATCTTCCTCTAGTATTCTAAATTGATCTGATATTTCATCATTAATTATTTGACTGTTGTTATAGGTATTATAAATGACATTATCACAAATATAGGTATCACCATTTTTTGTTTTTATTATAGTCTTATTATTTTCTTGTTTTATATTTTCAATATCTTTATTATCTTCTTTCTTTAGCCACGATCTTAGTTTCACTATCCCAGTGTATGTCATTGCAATTGTCCCTGAAGCACACCCCACTACTCCTCCAACGGTAGAAATTGCACTTAATAAATTATTATCATTAATTGCTGAAACTATTGTATATATTTCAAAACTCCCAGGAGCTAATGCTTCAATTTTTATTTCAATATTTTTTCCAGTCTTTAGTTCGGTATTTATTTCTTTAAGTGTTTCAGAAAAAACCATCAAGGAACTAGCTAATGTGTTTACATCTATTTGATGAGTTTGTCCTTCAAATTTAATTTTTATTTTCTTTTCATCAAAAACAGGTTCCATACTATTATAAGTATAACAAATTTTTAATTATTACTCACATTTAAATAATATAATTACCACAGAAACTTTTTTATCTAAATTTTTATTATCTTTTTATTTACTGAATCAACAAATAATCTAAAAGCTGGTCTGTTTTCTTTTTCGTATATGATTTTTATTCCCAATAAGTGACCTGTTGGACAATTAAAATTTTTCCCAGAGATAGGAACTCTTTTTTCAGAAATTCTATCAATATACATTCTTCGTAAATTTCCAGGACCATCTTTTTGATATTTACAAACTTGTTTATCACATTTTTGACAGGAAATTTGAAGAAGCCTTGAATAACCCCCACGAACTTTTTTATATTTATCGTTTTTAAAAATTTTCATAAATTTTTATTCCTTGAACTCCTTAAGCTTAAAATCAACTTGGTATATGTATATTTCACAACCTACTATTTTTTTTGAAGCATAATAGAGTCTCTTGTCATAAGCCCCTGTAATGATTATCCCTTTTGTTGGTTTTCCGTTTGTCTTATTCTCTTCAAGCCAACCCATGTATCTAGCCAATTGACCTATGGTGTCATCGCTCGTTTGATTTCTTTTTAATTCAAGAACAACATACGTTCCATCTTTTTTGTCTTTCACTAAAATATCAATAGGTCCTACTCCTGTGGGATATTGTTGACTAAATTTTCCGTCTTCATCTATCAGATCGTATTTTTTACCTTAAATCTTTTCATGTCAAAAAAAGAAATTATAAAACTTGGTGTTTCTAGATGGGCAAGCGATAAGGATGAAGAAAATGTAAAACTTCCTCAAGTTCAAGATCGTATT
>CAIQAL010000016.1 GCA_903869825.1 uncultured bacterium | reverse complement strand
TTTACTGCCAGTTAGTTTTACCTGCTCTCCGCTTTCGCTGTTTTCTTTTTCCGGGGTAATTTTTTTTGTTACTTTGATTGTTTTTCTTTTCCAGATGTACAATTTGTCCTGCATCAGGTATTTTAATCCAGACTCGAGCATCGTCACTAGCGGCTTGTTGTTTGGTCGATAAAAAGTAAGAGCTCCGGCAAATCCAGCTACTGCTAGGATCGGGATAAACCCTATCAATAGACCGAGCACTTTATATAAGATGAAACAGAGACCTGCTCCTCCGACAAGGTATACGAACTCGCTAAAGGTAAAAGGTCCAAAAATTTTATCTTCAATATCTAGGAATTGTGGTACTTTGAATTGCATAAAAAATTGTTAGCGTGCAAAAAGCTTAATCTTCCGGGGAAAATCGATATGGGTCTGCTTCAGATTTCTTTAAATCTGTCGAAGGAACAACTGGACGATTCTTGGAATTAATAAAATCATTTTCCGAATATTCTGTTCGGGTAGGAGGAACTTTAAAAGGGCTGGTTAGTTTCTGAGAAGAAATTGACTGAGAAGCGAGGACTGTTTTTGGAGTTTCGATTATGGGGGTAGTGGGTTTGACCATTGTTTGAAGGTCGGGTTTCTGGAGGACTTCCACGATGTTTGGGCTTATAGCTTCTTTTTTTATTTCCTCCACTTTTTTAATAAAGAGGTCTTTTTTTTCAGTACCTTTTATCAATTCCTCTCTGATTTTTTTAAAAACTGCTTCGTTCATTTCCGAAACAAGCAAATCAACTTGAGATTTCGGAATTTTTAAGTTTTTTTCAAGTTCTGAAGGAAAATCTTCTGGAGCGAGAAGGTCACAGAGTAAAAGTTCTGTTGCAGTTTCTAGGTCTTCTAGTTGTTCATAGCTATAGCCTTTCTTTTCTCTGAGACTTAAAATGTAGTCCCTCCATTTTACAGAAGCGATTGCTTTTCTGGTTCCTTCAGGCAGAGCATCATTTGCCCGGGCTATTTTTATTTGCAGCAAATCTATTGGGGTTTCATCCATATAGTTATAATATTCTTTATTGGCTAAATTGTAAAACTACTCTTCAGGTCATCAAGCTTGGAATTGCTTAAAGGATTGTTTGGGGCATCATTTTTTTCTTCGGTTTTAATTATTGGATCTCGGATGAAAGCCGTGTAGTCCCCCCCTGAGAGAATAAAGTCCAGATTTTGTTGCCAGTGGACGACTCTGCTTTTTAAAGTACTCTTTATTTTTTCAGATAATGTATTAACTATTGGCTTTAGAATTTTTTCTACAATCTCTTCTGTAATTTTTTCTGCGTTATCGTGAGTAGTTATAATATTGTTTTCTATTCTCGAAGGAAGAAATTCTTGTTCGGTTATTCCAAGCATTACAAGGACGATCTCTGCGTCTAATTGATTTTGTTCTTCTTCAGTAAAAAGATACTTACTGCCTATTTCTTTTGAAACTTTTTCCCAATCGAAAGAATTAATTGCCTCCATCGATTCCTTCGGCAAGACTTGCAGCTCTTCCCCTATTATTTTTTTTAATTCTTCGGTCATATTATTTTAATGCTTTGCTCCAGCATCTAATTTTGCTCCACTCATAATTCTGTACTCCGATTCTTTGTTTGTCGTCTTACTTCCAAATCCCCTATTTCCGATTCTTTGTGCTTCGGCCTGTTTTCGGTGAACTTCTTTATGGTGAACTTCTTTCTTTGCGTCTGGAATTAATGTATCTTCATAATTATTCATTGATGATGATGTGCCATCACCATTATCATGTCTTGCCGCAGTGTAATCACGTGTTATTATGATTCCATCTGGGTCTACTCCCGTGTAAGCTACTCCATCTTTTAAGGATTTCTTTTGTTTCTTGATTTCTTCATAGTCAGCTGTTTTTTTCTTATAATCTACTTGAGCTTCTCTTATTGCTGTTTCTTCTGCTTCCCAGACGGCGTGATCAGCGGAACCCACTGGAGGTTCAGTTTTAAATTTCTTGGTTCGAGTGAGAGAGTCAAGTTTATTTCTTGCATCCAGTGAATTCTTTCCCCTCTTGTCAATTATTTTATCTAACTGTTCAATCTCACTTGAGAAGTCACCTAAGAGTTTTTGATAATCCATTTCTAAGTTCTTCATCTTTTGTTTTACTTTGGAATTTTCTCCTACATGCCCAATCTTTTCTGCCCACGCTTGGTCTTTCTTTATTTTATTTTCTCTAGTTTGTCTATACCCACCTTCTTTTGAGCCGAGACCAATTGCCTTAGAACTTTCCAAATTCATACCGCTAATAGAAGCGAATTTTGATCCGGCTGCTGTTTTTCTGAGGTCGAATGATCCTCCTGCTCGTGTTTCCAAACTCTTAAGTTGCTGTCTTGCTTTCCAGCCTTCGAAGCCTTTTAGTTTTGCGCGTTCTCTTAAGGCTTCTCCCTTTTCCCCTTCAAGGTTATTAAGAGCTCCTTTTCCAACAGTGTTTCTCATTACCATTGCTGCTCCGCCCGCAGCAACTCCGAGGGCTAACCCGCCCACCATTGCCCCACCCTTTTGCATTGCTGCTCCCATTTCTCCGGCATATTTAATTGCGATCTCTTTTGCCTTCATCAAGAGAACTGTCAGGATGGCAAAAGGAATCACAACGCTCAAAACTTTTTGCATAAAGTCAGCCCCTTCGGGAAATTGCACTATTGTTTTTAAAAACCCCGCGAACATTACAATGATGTAAAGGAAGAAGATAAAAATCGGAGCCAGAAAAGCATTTTTTAAAAGTTCACTCCACCATTCTTTGTGGCCAAGACCCGGAATATCAAATGGAAGAGTGTAAGAGGCGAAAGCAATCGGGGCAAAGATCATTGAAATCCAAAGCATCACCACTCTACTCACAAATAAAAGTCCGACGGAAAAGAAGATATACGCGGCGTAAAGGACAATACAAATAGCCAAAATGGTAGTGAAGATAAATAAGGTTGTTCCGCCACTTTTGTCATAAACTTCTTGAGAAATAATTTTTTGTGGATTAAATTTTGAGATTAAGCCGACCGAGATTGACTTTTCTCCGGTGGCGCTAACCGCGGTTCCATTTTTATCCACTGCGGTCATATTATTGTAAAATACTTTTGCCAGAATATTGGTACTATCAATAATCACTTGGGTAAAGAATAGACTAAAGTTTATCAATAGTGCAATAATGACAATGTAGCTAATTAATTTTTTATTATCTGATACGTTTAAGTTTAGAATTGTTTTGATTGCGATATAGAGAAGTGCAATGATGAAGAAAATATTTGCCACATCACGGACGGTTTTCCATCCTTGAGTTACGAAGGCACTTTTGTATGAAGTGCTGTTCGTTGAATAATAGACGAAGAAATCAAGAAACCATCCCGCGAGTTTTCCAACAAAAGAAGCTACTTGGAAAACCAAGTAAAACAATTCAGCCACGCAACCATAGATACTAAATTTAAGAGGATTAATAGTACAACCCAAGTCTAATTCTCCATTGATGTTAGCATCTTGGTTGCCAGTGATTTCTCCTTGAGTGGTGTCATCCGGCGGAGTTGAAAAAGTTGAGTGCTCTGAGATTTCTCCATTTATTGTAATCCCAGTAATGAAATTGGTAGAACCTTTTATAATATTAACTACCAAAAAATATTCATGGGCGGGAGTTAATGGATTTGCGTTATTTCCGAAAGAAATAGTGAAATTTTGGGTGGCAAGGTTAGTTTTGATGGGTGATTCGTCTGAATAAACTTTTTTTACATCAGGAGGTCGCTTATTTTGACCGCTGTTATCCCAAACTTTGTCATATAAGTTATAATATGCAACATTGTCCAGATATTCATTTACCGTGTCAGTTATTGTTACCTTAAAACTAGCAGATTTTGACATTATTCCGGCTGTTTCAATGATTATTTTTGTCTCTTTTTTGTCATCAGCAAAGGATTTCTTAATATTTAGGCTTGGGCCGATTGGCATCAGAAAAATGGCTAAGACCATTATTGGAATCAAGACTCTCTTTATTAGCTTAAATTTTCTGATGGTATTCATTTTTTAAAACTATTTTCTCTTTTCTCAAAAACTGAAATATAATTTTTCTTTATTATTTTTTGTTGAAATAATATTCATAATTATACTTCCCTCGCAGGGCCGTGGTGGTACTTTCGATGTTCACTATCTTTGAATCGTAATATTCGTATATGGTGAGGTCTTTGCCGTTTAGCATCAATTGATATGCTGCGATATCAGGATAACTAACTCGGATTTCTTTTCCACTTGCTGACACGTATCCGAAAATTCTCGCAAGTCCATCCGCCAAATTCCAAGCGAATGATTGGAGGTCTGCCCCATCTTGGTAACCATATATTCTAGCAAGTTCAGAGTTGGCAACAATCTGTCTTTGTAAAACAGTCTCGATTCCTTCATGATATCTGACGACTGCATCCACCGGCGGAGTTGCAATTTGTCCCAACACAAGTGGAATATTATTATTATTTTGATAATAGGAACCTCCAGGATTGTTGTTCCCATTCCCATTCCCATCTCCTCCGGTTGTGATTCCTACTCGGATTTCCGTCCAAGGACCACAGTTGTTGTTTTCATATGTCTCGACAATAAGACCGGCGTCCGTTGGAGATTTTTTGTCAGCACAAGCCCGGGCATAATAAGTGCCGGCGATATTAAAGGTGACACTTTGGGAAATTGGGGCAGAAGATTTGCTTGCAAGCGGTGATAAGAAAACCGGATTAAAGTTTATCAGGCTGCTGTTGACAGGAGGAAGAGGGGTAATTGTTGATTGATTAGTATTTATATTATTTGAGATATTTTCAATTGCAAAAACTTTTTTCGTCCCAAAAATATTTTCAAAGAAACTTGATTGGGCATTTGTAGGAAATGTTGTGTGAAGCGGAATTATTTGTGGATTACTGGCTGGAGTAGACTTGACGTTATTATTCCACCCGGAAGCGCTAACATTTTTTATGTTATTTGGATTGATTGGCGGTAATCCTCTTTCGGAATTTGTATTAGTTCCAGGGGCAATTGAAGAATTTGGGTTAACGATTGAAATTTGGAAGAAAGCGTAGAAACTCCCTTTAGCGGGACTAGGAATAATTGTTTGTTGACTATTTGTATTTATTGCGGCAACTGCTTTATTTGGTTTAAATAAATTGTTCCAAAAACTTACTGCGCCCGTTTGAGTAGGAGCGATTGTATTTTTTGGAATCGGCGCGATATAAGAGGTGGAATTATTCCCTTGGTTTATTACATGTGCAGACAAAGTTACTGGGACACCAGGAGCAACATTGGTCGGAGCTATCGGGCTTGCAGTCAAATCAGGCAAGGTGATAAGTGCGCCACCGTTTCCTCCAGTTCCTGACCCTCCGGTTCCATTACAATTGGTATCAATAGGGTCAGTGCATGGGTCAGTGTATTCTGTCCCGGTTGTGCCATCATCCCCGGTTGTTCCGGAATTTGGAGTGGTAAAAGTTTTGGCATTACCATAAACAATCTCGGCAGTGGTGTTGTTTTTTATGACAGCTCGAAATTGATAGCGAGCGCCAGAGATTAGTCCGTTTAGACGATAACTAATATCTCCATCCGTCATAGCATTATGGCTCTTTTCTCCCAATTTGCTACTCCAGCCCAATTTTGTTTCATTGGCTGCTTCGGCTTTTGAACTAATAAAAAAGTTTTTAAAGTAACTTACTATATTTTGAAAATATGATTGAGTTGCACTATTCACATCGCTTCTTTTGTACTCAAACCAAGTCGTGGCGGGAACCAACGTATTGTAAAAACCATTCAAGTAAACTTCATTTTTGTTTAGAGTCAGAGCTTCATTTGTTGTGATTGAAAGATTTCCGGAAGAATTATTTTCTCCATTATTTGAAGGAGTCGGAAAAGTTGTGAAAGAGTTTACACCACCATAAGAGATTTGATCTTTGTTTGAACCAATAACACAATAATAATAGGTTGTGTTTGGTTCTAATCCAGAGACAGTAGAATAAGTTTTAATTTTAGTATCCCCAGTGATTTTTACTTCGTTGGTTGCTCTCATATTTGATCCGAAAACTTGGTTACAGAAGATGGGAGTAATATTTCCAGGACTTATCGGAGAATATCGAAAATAAGCAGAAGCGGTTTTTGTTCCCTGGCTTCCGGGATTCATTGAGCCCCAAAGTTTTACACTAGTGTCAGTTAAATCTGTTACGTTGTTAGTTTCAACCCCCGTTATATCCTCATTGTTAGTTTCAACCCCCGTTGTATCTCCATCTATGACAGTCACTATTATATTTTTTGAGAAACTCGTGATTCCTTTATAGCAAGTAATAGTATAGGTTGTAGTGACGATAGGAGAAACTTCAAAATAACCGGACCCACTGCCTATTCCATAAATCGGATTAAGGCAAAGGTTAAAAGCTCCAGGTGGAAGAGGGTTGTAAATAATGGTAATTTTATCTCCTAGGTGGATAGTCACTCCATCGTCACCAAGGTCTCCACCGAGAGATGTTTGTAAATCTATGTTTGCGGCCGTCTGAGCAGATACGTTTTTAGAGAGTGAAAAGAAAAATAGAACAAAAACTAAGACCCCAAAGGTGAAGTATTTTCCGCATTTCATAATTGTTTTTTTTGTTTTCATATTTTTTTACCAAACTCCGATCATTGTTTCAAAAATTCCCGGAGACAAACAACCACCTGGATCTTCAGGTCTTTGCCCAACTGAGGCACACCAATCTCGCAGACGAAACATATCATCGTCGATATTTAAAATTATCGGTAGGCCATAATTAAAGAGACTTGGTGCATTCGGTCCGGTTGGGAGATGGCTTTTTTCGTCAACACAGAGGTTGTATCCAGCTTTTGGAAGTTCTGATGGATCATTGTATTTTTTGCACTTAGAGAGGCTTGATTTGAAGTCAACATAACTCAAGAAACCAGGGCCGACTATATTTATTGGGATTTTTGAGCCACTATTTCCCTCCCAATAGGTCCGTGGCATTTTGTTTGTAAAACCACTTCCCCCTGGGTCAGGGAGGGCTTCGTCGTTGGTAAAATTATTGTAATCATAGAGAATAGGCATCGGGTAGCTCATTCTTTTCGTTGCATATATTTGCCATGGGAGTCCGGTTGACATATCTTGAAGTTCTTTTTCACAACCACTTGGTCCTTTTAGTAAATCTTTATAAACGTAATCTTTTTCATCAATGATTTGGTGAGTGGTATTGTCAACTTTTGCGATATCATCTCCGGATACCATCTCTCCCGATAGCCGTCCAAAACTACTAATCCAGGGTTTTAGCGCTTCCTCATATTGATCTTGGGAAAGAGTACCGGTAGGAGTACAAACTGGATCCTTCTGGCAATTAAAACCATCTACTTTATCTTTTAGGGCAGTTAGTCGCACAACAATACTTTTCATAGATTCAATCCTGTCTTCATTATTTTTAAGCATTTGGATATAACCTTTTAAGTATTGGAATTTTATAGCTGCTTCTTTCGTTACTGAAGGTAAAACATTTATTGGGTAGGCCGCACGCAAAATTACTATGTATCTATCAAGAAGCTTATTTATTACATCAACAAATGGACCATAGTTGTGTAGGGCTGCTGTTTGTTGGGCATCTTTTTTGTCACTTTTGCTACATTTTTCTCCTATGCAAGATTCTACTTTTATTGCAGTGAAATTCGCTATTTGGCCCGTATAGTAGCTTCGAAGATTTTCTTCTGTACTGCCAGCAGCTAAGTCCATTATCCAGCCAACGACATATCCTAAAATAGCTCCAACAACCGCACCGATTACAGTACCCAAAACTGGGACAGGCGATCCAATAGCGGCTCCGATTGCCATTCCCGCAGCTGCTGCGGCAAGAGTGAGAGTATCCTTGACCATTCCCATAACTGCATCTTTGTCTACTTTGTCCATACTGGCCGCATCCTGTGGTACTACTGTTCCAAGAGTGGCAGATAGAACATTTCTTGAATCGGTTTCCCACCCTGGGTGAGGTCCTGGAATACAATAGTCAAGTTGGGCGATAGTCGGGATCAAACCATAGTTGCCGGTAAATTTATCGTTTGAAGCAACAGTGGATTCAAGTTCTTTATTTTGTTCAATTATTTTGTCGATGAAAGTTCTTTGTTCGTCAATCAGTGCTTGGTTTAAATCAGTTCTAATATTAAAGTCAGGGTGAGTAGAGAGGAAAGTACTTGCGTTTAAAATATAATCTGGATAGTCGCTGGAGGTTGCAGAGGAACCATAAGTTAGTGCATTTTCATTATCAAGAACGTAGTTACCAGATGAGCCCGACTGATAATACTCCGATGAAGCTAAACTAGAATAACCATCAGTCTGAATTTGGGAGGTGAAGCTATTTAAAAGGGCATCAAGGATGGCCGCGATTGCGTCATTTAAGTCTTCTGCGTTTAAAAGAGCATCACTTTGCCAATTCATTGTTTTGGTCGCGGCGTCAGCAACCATTCTCCCTGGGGTTACCGTTGCCCATCTTTTGCAAAGCCTGGAGGCGTTTTCAGTATCTCCTCTTTGTGCTTCTGCGTCTTCTTCTTTTGTTACCCCTTCTGGGTCAATACATTTTTGAACTCCCAAATACCCTCCTGATTGTTGCAGGGTTCCTGCGGCTAGACTAGTTTGTTTTTCTATTCTTTTTCCGAGTTCATCTGAGGCCATCATTGCAAAACCCAGCGGGTTGTTTGCGCTAGTTTGAATCATAGCATCCCAGGCAGCCCAGCCTCCTTTTGAAAAGTCCCCGTTGAAGTCAGTTGCTGTGTACTCCGGAGTTGTTTTCTCTATTAATTGGTCTAAAGAATATTGTGCTTTTTGAGCGAATTTATTTTTATAGGAATTTACTTCAGCTTCCATAAAAGCTTTTCCAAATGGATAGAGTTCTGGATTATCTATTTCTTGGCCGAATTTTAGTATTTCTGTTTTTCCGAGGTCTTCAAAATATTGCCCTGGATCACTGATGAACTTTGGCTCCCCGTCCATTCCCCCATTTATCCAGTCTACCGTGCTTAGAGTTATTTTTTGGATTAATGATTTGATAAGCAACCGCCCGATGCTTTTTAAACAAGTGTCGTTTTCACTCATTGCGGCGACACTTGTTGCTGTTTTTTCGCCATCTTTTTGCAGGGCTCGTACGTACGCGGCCGTTGCTTTGTCGTGCACTGCTAAATCTTCAGACTCCGCGGTCGTTGTGGCAACCGTGTCACTGAGATTTCCTCCGTCTTGAGTTGGGCCCATTAAACCATCAGAAGTAATATTATTTGTATAATCAAGTCCATTTGTTCCGTTAAATAAATTTTTTACGCCATTTACAATAGAATTTCCACATAATGGCAATTGAGTAAGGGCTCCGGAAACTCCGGTAATATAACTGGTGACACTTTGAGCTTGAACCTTCTTCGGAAATCTGAGATATGGAATTACAAAAGCCAGACTTATAATAATAAGCGAGCTCGTTATTTTTTGAAAAGTATTATTCACCATTTTATTATTGATACTTTTTTATTATATCACTACTTAAGTGCCTTTGTCTCTAAATCCTGTGCATTGTTAATGAAATCATTACTATATTTTTGATATTGAGAAAGACCAGAGAGTCCTACTATCGGATCAGTTGATATTTCTGACATTCCTTCGATACTTTCTCCCGTGTTATTTGAACCATTTACCACCAGTAATAAATTTGAAGCCAAGCTTTCCGGTACAGGTATTTTTATTAGGTCACTAGCAAAATTCTTGTAAGAAGTAGCAATAGAATTTAGTTTTTGGGTAAAAGTCGCTCCATCCATCTTTGAACTTGCCGCAAGCCCAATATTGATAATGCTGAGTTCATCTCCCATTCCGCTTGTTCTATATGTATCAAACAACTTTTTTACCAAAGTGTAATATTTTTTATTCTCTCCAGGCCCAGTATTTGAATCAATCACAATATCTTTTTGTGCATATTGATCGACGATAGTAGGGCTAGCTATTTTTTGTCCTAAGGCGCTCGAGAAATTATTTATGGAAGCTACATCTTGCCCGGAACTTTTCATTGCTACATAAGTAGCAAAAAATTCACGAGCAAATTTATCTGTTTCTGATATGTTGGTATCATCACCTGTCGGAGTAAGGTTTAATTCTTTGCTTTTATTGGCGATATATTTTAAATCCGATACTTGATCAAAGGTGGCTTTTTTATTTGGATCTGTTCCCCAGAGAGTTTCCTTCCAATCCGGGACTCCGTCTCCGTCTGTATCTTGTGCCACTAGTTTTAAGGCAGATAATTTGTCTACCCCTATCTCTCCTTTATTTTTTTTATTTATATATGAGACAAGACTATTTTTTGAAAAAAGTACATTGAACACGAGAAAAGCGATTCCTCCCACTACAATAAATGAGACGATAAGATAGATGAATTTTTTGCTTGGTAGATATTTTTTCATAATATTTTATTCGTAATTATATATTCCTGCCGACGAAGTTGTTCCATAATTAGAAGTAGATTTTGACAAATCGGGAGAAATAGCATATTTGCTTGTTTTTCGTACCGGGACTGGGACATAACTGTCTCCTGATTTATATTTACAAGTTCCAGTGTCGATGATTGAGTCCGCTTTTCCAATAATGTGACCACCTTTTTGAGGTTTTTTACTTAAATCGGTTGCGTAAAAAGGAATCATTTTATAAATACTACTTATTGTTCCGTATACTTTTGAAGTAGTACTTCCTTTAGAAGCAGCAGAGGATACGGCACTTACAGCCCCAGATGCGTTAGTGTCAAGAATTACCAAGGTTCCACCTCCGGTGCAAGTGACTCCTGAAATTGTCGTGGCCATTATTTTTCCCCCAAAACCCATACTCAAAGCAAAAGATGTTTTTGGTAACAAAAAAACAGCTAGCAAAATTATTCCTAAAGCAGAAAAACTTTTCCTCATTCTATGATTATATCACATTCCAATTTTTAAAACTAAAGATAAATCAAAAATTGTGGATTATCTTGGTCCAATCGGACAAGGTTAAATCTTCTGCTCTTTTGTTTTCTACCCCCGAGGCAGAAATTTTTTCTTGTGAAACGACGTTTTGAAGGTTCCCCGACAATTTTTTTCTTTTATGAGCAAATCCAGCGTGGACTATTTTCCAAAAAGCTATTTCACTAATATTGTTTTCTTGAAAAAATTTTCTTGAGATATTTTTTATTGAAATTACCGCAGAATCAACTTTTGGAGATGGAGCAAAGTAACGGGCTGGGACTTTCATTTCTAGTTTTGGTGCTCCGTAGGCTTTGACCGAAATTGAAAGGATACTTTCTTTTCCGTCTCGAGCCATAATCCTTTTGGCAACTTCGTGCTGTACCATCAGAACCATCATCTTGGGCTGGCTCTCTCCCCCTAGAAATTTTTTCAGTATTGCCCCGGTGATGTTGTAGGGAATATTTGCAATGATTTTGTAATCACCTTTGATTGAAAAATTTAAAATATCATCTTCAGTTAGAATTAATTTTCCAGAAGAGATTTCTTTTGCAAATTTTTCTTGCAAAAAAATAAAAAGGTTTCTATCTTTTTCTACCGCCAATACCTTTCCAGCCACTGCTAAAAGTTTTTCAGTCAGCGCTCCTTTTCCGGGCCCGATTTCCAAAATAGTATCTTCAGGAAAAATTTCGCCAGCTGCAACAATTTTATCCAAAGCGATTTTGGACTTTAAAAAGTTTTGGCCTAATGATTTTTTTGGGATGTGTTTCATATATAGATGGTTTTGATTCCAGGGTCTTCATCCCCTTTCTCGATTAAATCTTTCGGGATGTCGGCCAAAAATTCCGAAGGAGCATTTATCTGGCGAGATCCGAAAATTGTTCGGAAGTCAGCATATGATAGAAATAATTTTCTCTTTGCTCTAGTTAGCGCTACGTAAAATAGTCTGCGTTCTTCTTCCCGGTCTTCGGCTGTTTCCCTCTCTCCTTGTTTTTGATGTGGGAAGAGACCGTCTTCGAGCCCGGTAATAAAAACATATTCGAATTCGAGACCCTTTGAAGCGTGAACAGTCATTAGTTTAATTGCGTTTTTATTTTCTTTTTTTTCTTCTCGATGCATTATCGAATCTTGGTCGCTTGCAAGTGAGGCATCTTCCAAAAGTTTTTCTATTCCACCGCCCTCTTTTAGGTTGTCGTACTTAACAGCTAAGGTCGCTAATTCTTTAATGTTTTCAAGCCTTTCTAGGTCTTCCTCCACTCCCGATTGCAACTCAAGTTCAATGCCAGATTTCTTTACGGTAAACTTTACCACCTCTGATGCTTTTTCTGTTTTAATTTTTTCGCTTATTTCTCCGAGCGCGGCATAAAAATTATCGATTTTTAGTTTCATTTTTATCGGCAAACTTTCTTTCTCTCCAGAAAAAAGTTTTAGCAAAGTTGTTTTGCCGATTCCGCGTGCCGGGAAATTGATAATTCTTTTTATATCCGAAAGACTTTCTGGGTTCAGTGCCGCTCGCAAGTAAGCGAGGGTATCTTTGATTTCTTTCCTTTCAAAAAATTTTACTCCTAACACTTGATACGGAATATTGTACCTGAGCATCGCTTCTTCCATGGCGCGCGACTGAAAGTTTGCACGGTAAAGAACTGCGACTTCGGGGAAGGTAGTCGATTCTTTGTCGAGCAGGGTTAAAATTTTTGTTGCGACGTGTTCGGCTTCGTCTCCTTCATCGATGGCTTCGTAGAGAGAAATTTTTTCCCCGGTTTCATTTTTGGTAAATAAGTTTTTGTCCGGGCGGTAAATATTTTTTTTAATTATTTCGTTTGCCGCTTCCAAAATGTTTTTGGTCGATCGATAGTTTTCTTCCAGTAAAATTATTTTTGCGTTTGGATAATCTTTTTCGAAAGACAAAATGTTTTTCAAGTTTGCTCCGCGCCAGGAGTAAATGTTTTGGTCCGCATCCCCTACTACGCAGATGTTTTTATTCTTTTCCGAAAGAATCCGGGTCATTAGATATTGTACTTCGTTTGTATCCTGATACTCATCGATGTGAATATACTCCCAGCGTTCCTGGTAAATTTTTCTTATCATTTCATTTTCTTTCAAAAGTTTTACCGCTTTTAAAAGTAAGTCATCAAAGTCGAGTGAGTTTTCTTTGCTTTTTTTCTTTTCATAAATATTCCACACAGCCCCAACGATTCTTCCAAGCGCGCTTGATTCTTTTTCCTCGTAATCCGACAAGTTAGTGAATTTTCCTTTTTCTCGGCTGATAATATTTTTTATTCTTCTTGGGTCATATTGTTTTGGATCAAGTCCAAGTTCTTTGATGGCATCTTTTACCAAATTCGTTGTATCGCTTTCGTCCAAGATTGTAAAATATTTTGTCAGGCCTAAAATTCGGGCATTTTCTTTAATTATGTAAACTCCAAGCGAGTGAAAAGTAGAAACAAAAGGCAAAGTATTTTGACCTTTGGCATTTTTTTCTATTTCAGCCACGATTCTCTCCCGCATTTCTTTTGCGGCTTTGTTGGTAAAAGTTACCGCCAGGATTTTCTCCGGCGCTACCCCTTTTTTTATCAAATTTACTATTCGGTGAGTGATTGTCTTTGTTTTTCCGGCTCCGGCTCCGGCCACAATTAAAATTGGACCATCCATATGTTCTGCCGCTTCTTTTTGAGCTGGATTTAAGCCTTTTAAGTGGTCTTCCATGCAGATTAATATAGCATAGAATAGGTTGAAAATTTTATTATTGTTCTTTTTTGTCTTCTTCTGCCAATAATTCTGCTTCTTCCATCATAAGTCTTTCTATGTCTTTTCCTGCTTCTTTTTCAATTATATCCATATCAGAACATACGGCATTAATTTTTTTTTCTGATTCATCAACTTTCTTTTCAATTTCATTCATTTTTTCTGTTGAATCTGCGTTTGTTTCATCTATTGTTTTATTTATATCCCCGGCTTCCTTTAAAAGTCCGTCTAGTTCTTTTGATAAATCTTTTTCTTCACTAGTTTGTGTGTTTTGATCTGTTTTCATAAATTTATTTATTTTAGGTTTAGATTTTATTAATCAGTACTTTTAGTAAGTTCCTCTCTAAAGTTATCAAGTTTATGTTGACACGAGTCAGAAGAAAACTCGATTTTACCCTTACTTTTAGCAAGTATTTTTATAATCTCATCAGGAAGTATCACCTCTTCATTTGCATGACCTCCAAAAACAATATTTACATTGCCCTTTATAAGTTCTTTTGCCGCTTCTTCTGAGAATTTCAAGCTAGGGTTGTTAAAACGGAAGGAAGCCTCATATGATTTTGCAATTTGCCTAGCAGTTTTTTTAGATAGAAATTTAAGATTTAAGTCAATTTCTTCAGCTGTTTGGTCTCTTCTTATGTCAATAAATGATCTTAGTGTCTTAGGACTTAGTTCTGTTGCAATTTTTCCTCGTTCGGAATTATCATTCTTGATTTCTTTTTCAATAATAATATTCAGATCCTTTTCATCTTTAGCCCTAGATTCTTCTTCTGTTAATTCTCTTTGCATGAAGATTTCTGCTATTCTAGGAAATCTTTCACTAAAGGATTTTTTAGGTGCATTTTTTCTTAATTCTTTTTCCATTTTTTTGGCCCGAATTGAACCAGATCTTTCTTGTTCTTCTCTTAATTTATCTTCTGCATCCATTTCTGAAGCCCGTAAAGCACCTGATTTTTCTTGCTCTTCTCTTAATTTACGTTCCGCTTCTTTTTTTTCTTGTTCTTCGAGAGAAATTTTCTCTTGAGCGGCAGCTTCATCTTTAATCTTAGTTTCGTCGTCAATAATTTTTTCTGCATAGGCAGCCGCTTCTTCTATTGTGGCAAATTCGTGAGGATATGAGTCTTTACCATTTGTTTCAATGGAAACTTTCCATGTTGGTTTTTCTTTCACTAAAAATTTACCAAAATCTTTTAATCCTAGCGTTAACACTTTTTTTAATCCTGCTGATTTTGATTTTTTCCACTCAGTTTGCTCTTCTAGTATGATTATTTCCACTTTTCCTGTTATGGTTTCTAAATTAAATGTCCCTTCTCGGGAATTAAAAGGAGTACCATCGTCGTCTGTTGATTTGTAAATTTTCCACTCAAATGGATATTTTAAATTTAATTTTTCTACGTCCATTAATGAAGCCCGTAAAGCATCCGATTCTTCTTGTTCTTTCTTTAATTTATATTCTGCATCCATTTCTGAAGCCCGTAAAGCACCTGATTTTTCTTGCTCTTCTCTTAATTTACGTTCCGCTTCTTTTTTTTCTTGTTCTTCGAGAGAAATTTTCTCTTGAGCGGCAGCTTCATCTTTATTGTCAATTTTTGTTTCTGGCGATTTCGTTTCCTTCTTCTTTGAGCTGAACCAACTACTTATTCTTTCTCTGAGCGATTTTTTCTTTTTTTCGACCGTAGCCACATTTGATGCTTCACTGGTGCTTGGTGCTGGAACTTCTGGAATTGAGGCTGCAGGCAATTCAGGTGATTCTGCAGGTAGTTCTTCTGCTTTCGGTACTGAATTTATCTCGTATACTTTCCCTTCTTTTTCATTTATTACTAATTCAAATGAATCATTTTCTTTGTCCGAAAGGATTGACATTGCGCGATTTGCTTCCAGGATGGCCTCTTTTTCTTTTTTTATTATTTCCTTATTTAAAATCTTATAGTCAACATATTCATATCCATCCTCTCCTTGCCTATTATACATTTTTACATGATATTTTTTCCAAAATAGTTTTCCCTCTTTATAGATATTTACTCCAAAATCTCCTGACTCGTTCCATTTTATATTTTCTCCAAATTTTTTACCGATATCCTGTTCCGAGAATCCTGACATCATCCCCTTTTCCTCTTCAGACAAAAACCTTGGTCCGTTTTCAGGTTTCTGAGTGTCTAATTCATCTGGCATATTTTCGGGCTCACTTGTGTCTTCTGAATCTTTATTGTACAAATTTTCCAAATTATTTTTTAAGTGGGCTACGGTATCTAGTTCGTAATCACGGTTTTCACTTCTTTCTCTTTGGGCGATACCAAATTCGATTGGTCTATTCTCTTTCACTCGAATAAGATTTTCTCTTCTGTCCCGATAGGGGTTTGCCTTCCTTTCAAGTTTTGCTATTTTTATATCAATTTCTAATTTTTTTGAAAAAAGTTTATCTTCCTCATTGTGCAACTTGTCATACCCTTGTTCTATGACTTTTTGAAGTTCTTTTACGGCAGAAATCTTTGATATTCTTCCTCCAGTGATCCCTCCAGCGCCGTCTTTAATTCCGCCTTTTCGGTAAGCTTCTTCGATTCTTAATTTTTTGTCTAACAATTGACTTAACACTTTCCTTTGTGCTTCGTTTTTTCTCTTTGTTTCCTCAATTACCATTTTTACTTTTTCTCGCAGAAGAGCGAGTCTTTGCATTTCTAAATTCAATGGTTCTATTTTTTGGTCATATTTACTTATCGCTTGATCGGCGATATGGTCTCTTTTG
This sequence comes from uncultured bacterium, assembly GCA_903869825.1. GTDB lineage: Bacteria > Patescibacteriota > Minisyncoccia > Phycocordibacterales > UBA9973 > UBA9973. The sequence continues at coordinate 92,188 of CAIQAL010000016.1, read as the reverse complement.
TTTGTATAGATTGTCATCAGGTCAACTCTAGCTTCAAGTTTGCTTTGATGCTTGTCACTCTCACCCATTTTTTTCAGAGTCTTTTTGTCAATATTTTTCAAGCCTCTCTGAAGCGGAGTGGTAGAAACCCCTTCTTGCTCTAGGGTTTGGATGGCATCAACCATTTCTGACCTTACCGAAGAAAGGGTATTAATCTCAGTTTCAGTATTTTCAAGGGCCACTTGTTTTTTTGTGGCAACTTTTTCATGCGAATCTATCCAATGCTGATTATAAGCGATTCCCATTTTCCCAATCATTCTTTCGGCGACAGGAACTTTTTTAATGCCCTCATATGCTTTATTAAAAATACTCTTAGCTCCTCCGGACATCTTACTAAAAAATCCCTTGTTTTCATCTTCTAATAGACCAGAAAAATCTTCAAACCCTTTTTTCCCTTCAAAATTATTAGTTTGTTCTATTTTCATAATTAAATATATTTTATCTTATATTAATAACACTGTCCATTTTTTGTGAAAAAAAATGTAGGATTAACTTTTATATTATATCACTATTTATAAATTTGTCAATTTTTTATTAAAAGTCTGTTTGTCTTTATTATCAAGTATTTTCAGACCGATGTTTATGACTAATTTTAAAATAAAAAAAACAGGCTATCGATTTGCGATAGCCTGTAAACATTCAGTGACGACTTGCCACATTAATTGAGATTTTGAGGTATTTCTACCAGCACGCCGATTTTTTTTAGGTCGACGATGTTGTCCTTGTGGTACTTAAACACCAAGGACTTTACAATCATTGGGTATTGTACCCCTGCGGGAACATTTTTCCCTGTTGAGATAATTGGGTGATGGTTTTTGTCAATTGGTTCGATTTTTGAAAAAACCTGATTCTTCTTGACTTTGTCCGGGTTGCTTTCAAATCCGTTTGTGCATGCACCAGCCCACATACCAACCTGAACCCATCTTCTTTTTTTAGTACTCCAATCCCAACCAAGGTAAACATTAACATTGTCTAACCCGGTAGTTGCGGTACGTTCATGAGAAAATTTCATCTTGGTTGCATTTTCTACGGTTGAAACCTTAGCCTGAGCTATCAGGTCTGGTTTTTTTCCATATACTTTTGCAATTGCATCAGATGCTGCGACGGGGTCATCTTGTGGGATTGGGGCACCTACCGGAGAGTGACTTCCTAACCATTCTGCATCTGCCAACACGGGGGCTTCAATGGGGAGCTTGTTTTTTGTTTCTTCCAGCTCCTTTTTGAGGGATGCCTTTTCCCTTGAAAAGAGGATGTCTTTTTCTTTTTCATTATCTTTCAATCTTTCTCTTTTTAGCGAAGAGATAATAAAAAGAATGAAAAATATTAAAGCCATAATCATGAATAACCATGTCCAGGGGTCAAGACCCCACCATAGATCACTGTTTGCAGGTTCCCCCATGCCTCCTTGGTTGTTTTGAATAGGAGCTACCCGTTTTTTTATTGCCCCCACCCCCACCTGCACTAACTCACCGGTCTTGATGTTTACATAATCCCATCCTGGGTGAGTTCCAGATTGGATCCCTCTTTGTTGGAGGAATTCATTCTGAGCGAAAACGCTATCACGCCAGAAGGTTCCTTTCCCATAATAAAGACGGGAAATTTTCCAGGCACTTTCCCCATGTTTTGCAACATGGATTTGAGGAACAACAGGTTCCTTGATTTGACCAAAGGCCGTCATTACAACAGCCAACAGTACTGCAAGAATTGTTTTTTTCATTTTTAAGGATTTAGGGTTAGTAAAAATTTGAATTAAGAAAATTATTTAATCGGTTATTCCAATCCCCTGAAAAGGAAACTAAAATAACCGATCAAAAATTTATCCATTTACTACCAAATCCAGATTTCAAAGTGCATAAAATTCTCTTACATATTAGCATATTCAAGATAAAAAGTCAAGCCTCGTATTGACAATTTAATAATTTCTTTCATAAACATCAAAAATAGTCCAAATTACTAGGTTTTTTGGAGATTATCCACAGTTCGGTTGACTCCCCCCACTAGTTTGCTACCATATAAGTATCAGCAACAGGAGCAAGATTTAGTTGACCGAAGAACTGAAGGATATTAACCATCGTAGGAACCTATTTGTGCAGTACTTTTTGGTCGTCCTGTATTTTGCCTTATATCATATAGGCAAAAAAGGAATTCCCGCGATATTTTGTTTTATTTATTAAACCTCAATTTAAAATATTTAACTTTTTACTGGTCACTTCCCTAGTTCTCGGAGGAGTTTTTGTGCCCCGGGACTCAAAAGCAGACTTTTTTGGAGATTTGTTTGGCAACAACGCTTCGGCCAATACCAATACAGGAAAACAACCTGATGAAGCTTTTAATTCACAAAGCATGGAGCTTCAGCAGCCAAATGTTTCTTTTGCATCTATTATCGCAGACAAAAAAAGAAAAACTAAAGATATCAGTGTCATTGACAGTCTAGACTCTAACACCCTGTCTGGGAATGTTCTTGCGGCTGTTACGGGGCCGGCTGGAGTTTCAGATGGGACAGACAATATCGACGCATCCTCCGAAGATATTAGTATCTATGTTGTAAGAGATGGTGATACGGTAGCAAAAATTGCTGATATGTATGATGTTTCTGCCAATACGATTCTTTGGGCGAATGATTTAAAAAAGGGAGACAAACTCGTGAAAGACACGGTTTTGATCATTTTGCCGGTTTCTGGAGTTAAAGTAACAGTAACCAAGGGGCAAACTTTAAAAAGCTTAGGACTAAAATATAAAGTAGACCCTAGTGATATTGCGGACTTTAATAGTCTTACTTCTGATGCCAAGTTGGTAATTGGCGACGAGCTCATTATTCCTGATGGCACTATGACTGACGAAGGAGGAGATAAACCTGTTAAAAGTTCGAATACCAAGAAAAGTAACTATTATGACACTCACAAGATTGCAAGTATTTCTGGTTATTTTATGAATCCGATGCCGGGAGCCCGGTTGACTCAAGGATTACATGATCGAGGAGGGATTGATCTCGCTGCTTCCCAAGGGACACCAATCTTGGCTGCCGCCGATGGTACAGTAATCTTTGCCCGCAATGGTTCTAATGGTGGTTACGGAAACATGGTTGTAATTTCTCATTCAAACGGCACTCAAACTTTATACGGCCATCAGTCAAAAATTGCCACTACCGTTGGAGCGAGGGTTTCTCAGGGAGATGTAATAGGATATGAAGGATCAACTGGACACTCCACTGGACCACATTTACATTTCAAAGTAACCGGAGCCCAAAATCCAGGGGCGTTCCTTCAAATTGGCTCAATAATTAGTGCTAACTGGAAATAAATACTTTTAAATATTAAAAACCCCCGAATTAGGGGTTTTTTTAATTTCAAATATTTGTTTAGATTTATATCCCAGCAAGTTTAATAGCTCCGAATAAAATTCCAAAACCAAGAACGGTTAAAGCGGTGGTCCAAATAGTTGGGTGATTATGATGACTTTCTGGCAACAAATCAGAGGCACCGATATATAGAAAAAACCCAGAAAAAATAGCCAAAATAATTCCCAAAGTTGACTCTTTTACTGAGAAAAATAAAGTGGAAATTATTCCAAATACCGGTGCAATTGCATCAGCCAGGAGCCATTTAAAAGCAAGCACCCGAGAGCCATTGTTTTTTAAAATCATATTGACTGTGTTTATTCCATCAGAAAAATCATGGACAAGTACAGCTACTGCCACGATAACGCCAACCGCCACAGAGACTTGAAATGCAAGCCCGATTGCCATTCCATCAAGGAAACTATGAATAGAAAGGCTCCCCGCCCCAAGGATTCCTCGCTCAATATTTTTTTGCTCTCGAGCATTATCTTCTCCTTCGTGGTGGCCGTGAGAATGAAAAAATACAAATCGGTCGAGCACAACATAAACAATAAATCCGAGAGCGGTAATGGAAGTAATAAATGGAATACTATAAGTTTTACTTGCTAAGCTTAGTGCTTCCGGAAGTAAATCAAAAAATGCTACGCCGATAACTGCTCCAGCTGAAAAACCTAAAATTAGGTGAAGTTTGTCTTTAAATTGTAAAGCAAAAATGCCACCTAAAAAAGTTGCCACTAACGCCCCAAAACTTATTAATATGATGTATATCATAAGGACTATTATACAGGAAAAAAGGAGATATATACAAAACTTTATGTGCGGGATGGGAGAATCGAACTCCCAACCTCAGTTTGGAAAACTGACGTTTTACCATTAAACTAATCCCGCAATGTCGGGCTGCTGGGAATCGAACCCAGTCTAAACGCTCCCAAAGCGCTTGTACTACCGGTATACTACAGCCCGTGATGCTTAAAAGCTTCGGCGGGCAAGCCCGTTTAACTTAAGCATTTTTAGTATATTATAAAATTAGATCTTCCACAACTTTTATTCGCGCTTTTTTATTCTTTAAACCTAAATATATGACAAGGAGATCTACTTTCCATTCGTTCTCGTCAGTAATTTTCTTGGACAAAAGATAGGTTTGAATTGTCCGTGACATCCTTTTCATCTTTGAAGGGTGAATATTTTCCTCGGGATGGTATTCGTTGTTTGTTACACAAGAAACCAAATTCAGTGTTTCTCGTGAAACACTCTTTACTTAAACAAAATAAATTCTACTAGTTTTTTCGGTTAATATTTAGCTCTTCCCGTTTTTTGTGTGATTTTGTTCTAATATGTTTTTACCTATTTCTCCTATTTGTTGAGTCCTAGAAGTAAAACTCAAGGCATAAATAGTTACGTTTCACGTTTAACCATCATCACTCACGTTTCACGTGAAACTAAATTGATAAATTATCTGTCTTTTACAAAATATCTATATTTAACAATGTATAATAACAAAAAATGATTTAAAAGACAAAAATAATAGGTGTCCTTTATAAACATTACTAACATAGTTATCCCCAGATTGAGTCAAAAATAGGTATAATTGATAACGTTTTGAAAAATTAAAGGACAAGAATTTTTATAAAGTTTGTCTTTTCGTTTGTGCACCCGGAGGGATTCGAACCCCCAACAACTGCTTCGAAGGCAGGCATGATATCCATTTCACTACGGGTGCGTAAAACTATTATACTATAATTGAGAAAACTTGTATATTACAGATTTAGCCTTTAGTCTCACGGATATTTTTATCAATTGCAATATGTCATAAATAATAATATAATAAATGCATTAAAAAGTAACCTGCGGTTATGGTTTAGTGGTAGAACACGTCCTTGCCAAGGATGAGACGGGAGTTCGATTCTCCCTAGCCGCACAACGTAAGTGAACTCGATTAACAACAAAAATTTTCTGCACAAAATTCCTAAAGAAGTTTCACATGTAACCGACACTCTTGAGCGCGCCGGTTTTGAAGCTTACCTGGTCGGTGGCTGTGTCAGGGATCTAATTCTTAATAGAGAACCGAAGGATTGGGATGTCACAACTAATGCTAGGCCGGAACAAATCATCAAACTTTTTGAAAAGACTGTCTATGAAAATAACTTTGGAACGGTTGGAGTGTGTGTTATTCGTGAAACGTCAGCGGGTGATGTTATTCGCGACGTACCTGCCGACAGGCAGGGGCAGCCCGAATATAACATCATTGAAGTCACTCCATACCGAACTGAGGAAAAATATAGTGATTTTAGGCATCCAGATGAGGTCAAATTCAGTGACAAGCTTGAGGATGACCTTAAGAGACGGGATTTTACCGTTAATGCCATGGCAGTTAGAAAGATAAAGGACATGTACAGTCTAACGGACATGTTTGATGGGCTAAAGGACATTGAAAATAAAGTTTTAAGGACAGTAGGGAAACCCGACGACCGATTTCGGGAAGACGCGCTAAGGATGTTACGAGCAGTACGATTTTCTGTGCAACTTGGTTTTTCAATTTCTCACGAAACCACAGAAAGTATTTTAAAAAATTCTTTGTTGATAAAAAAAATATCGGAAGAAAGAATACGTGATGAATTTGTAAAAATAATTATGTCCGAAAATTCAAGTGCTGGAATTTTGTTGCTGCAAAAATTTAATTTATTAAAAAATATTATTCCGGAACTCGAAGAGGGGATAGGGTGCGAGCAAGGAGGGGCTCATCTCTTTGATGTTTGGAATCATTTGTTGCACGCCCTACAACATGCGGCTGACAAGGATTGGTCTTTAGAGATAAGGCTCGCAGCCCTAATGCACGATATCGGGAAACCAAGGTCCCGACGTCTTTCTGTTACCCCGGGGAAAAAGAAATATACTTTCTATGGTCATGAAGTTGTCGGTGCACGGATGACAAAAATAATTTTGGAGCGATTAAAATTTCCAAAAAAAAATATTGAAATGGTGGAAAAACTTATCCACACCCACATGTTTTTTTCCGACACGGAACAGATAACTTTATCCGCTGTTCGAAGAATTGTTGCAAGAGTTGGAAAAGAAAATATTTGGGATTTAATGAAGGTGAGAGAATGTGACAGAGTTGGAATGAAGAAAAAAGAGGCACCGTATCGTCTGCGTAAATATTTTGCTATGATAGAGGAAGCTCTGCGTGATCCGATTTCGGTTGCCCAATTGAGGATTGATGGGAATATTTTAATAAAGGACATTGGGATAAATCCCGGACCTAGAATAGGCTGGATTTTAAATGCATTATTGGAAGAAGTCCTTGATGACCCGAGCAAAAACAAAGAAGAGCACCTAATCGAACTAGCAAAGTCCTTGAACATTTTGCCGGACAATACCTTAAGGACATTGGGAGAAAGAGGCAAAGAAAAAAAAGAAGAAAGGGAAGAAGAGGAAGTAATGAAGTTGCACAAGAAGCACGGAGTGAAAAAGTAAAAACATTTTGGGAAGGAAGATGTTATGATAGCCGTATTGTAATAATTATTATTAATAAAGTAAAAATCATTTTATGACAAACTTTGCAAGTTTTAAAAAGTTTTTTATTGTCAGTTTGATTGGGAGCTTAATAGTGTCAGCGTTGGTCGCAGTTGTAACCGTTTTAGTTGGTGAGTTTAACGAGGTTACTGCTAGGGTTTTCGCGACCCTTTTTATGGTCGTAATTCATTCTTTGGTTAGTCTGGGCTTTGTCTGGAATGACCAAAGAGAAAATATTTTTGAAAGACTTTCTTTTTTTATAAATGTGGTATTTGCTCTTATTGTTGTCAGTTTTCTTACTTCGCTCTTTGGTATTTGGAAAGTTATTCCTGGAGACATGGTCTGGCATTTATATCAAACATATTTTGTCATAGCATTTGCTTCTCTTCATGGAAACATTTTGTCTAAGGCTTCAGGAAAAGAAAAATATATGGACATGGTTATTTACGCAAATTATATTTTTATAATCTTAGTTGCCTTAATGTTAATGCCAATAATTTACTTAGACAATTTAAAAGAATATTTTGGAGAAATGTTTTACAGAGTATTAGGGGCGATAGCAATAATTAATGGAACATTAAGTGTTTTAACTGCCATCTTTTACAGATTGTTCAGCAACAAACATCCTGAAATAGAAAATCCTCTCCAGGTTCAGATCCCAGAAGGAAAGGAAAAAAGATTAAGTATTTGGGTCTGGCTCTTGTTGGCTTATTTAGTTCTTCAGATTGTTCTCCCCATGTCATTCCGTCTTTACGAAAGTTTTTTCAGATAATTCAAGCTTAGCTTAATTTTAAGGTTTTTCTATAGTTGAAAAGATAACGAATGCATAATATTTTAAATCCTGAATTTTTGATAAATAGTTTTGGGTATCTCGGAATTTTTTCGGTTATTTTTTTAGAGTCGGGATTTTTCTTTGCGTTTTTTTTACCGGGAGATACTTTGATTTTTACTGTTGGTTTTTTAGCCTCTGCTCGGATTTTGAGTATCGGGATAGCGTGGCCAGTGCTTGTCATTGCGACATTTTTGGGTGGACTTGTCGGGTATTTGTTTGGCAAAAAAGTCGGAGAGAAGATTTTCTTTAAAGAGGGTTCGTTTTTATTTGACCCGAGTAATTTGGAACGGACAAAAAAATTTTATAAAAAATATGGCGCTTGGGCGGTGGCCTTTGGTCGCTTTGTCCCAGTAGTTCGAACTTTTGTGCCAATACTTGCAGGTGTGGGAAATATGAAATGGAGTCCTTTCTTGAGATTTAATATTTTAGGAGCGATTTTGTGGCCTAGTGTCGTAATGTCTGTTGGATACTTTTTTGGTAGTCAATTTCCAACGATACATAAATACGTAATGCCAGTGACTGGATTTCTTTTCTTGATAACCTTGGTCCCAATTTTTTGGGCAATGTTTAAAAAGAGAAAAGTTTGTGACAACAATCAAACTAGTGTCAAAATTTTGAAATAGGAATTTAAGCTTCTTTTAATGTGACTGAAAAATCAGTGTAGTCGTTTTTTGGCTCGTGCCATTTTACGAAAAAATTGTCAATGGTTACAAACATATGAAAAATAGGGTGACCTCGTTTAACTTTTTCGATAAAACTAGCCAAAACTTCATCATCAGCTTCCGCGATAATTCCGATGCTTCCATCGTTGCGGATACAGGCATTTCCTTTTATGCCTAAATTTATGGCTAATTTGGAAATCCAAAGTAGGTAGTTGTATCCGACTCTTTCGGCTGAAACCGAGCACTCAATTCGTTTAATCATGAAAATAATTTAAACATAATTATACTAGTAAATAATGCCTCTATTATAGCACATATTCAAAAAAAATGCAACGGGAAAAGGAGAAGAAAACCATGCTAAGATAAATTTATATGAAGATTGGAATTTTTGATTCGGGAGTAGGTGGACTTCTTATCGCAAAAACAATTAGGAGGGCTATGCCGAAATATGATTATGTCTATCTTGGGGATACCAAAAGAGTGCCTTATGGCAACCGATCCCACGAGACTGTTTACGAATTTACCAAGGAAGGGGTGGATTATTTATTTAAAAAAGAAAATTGCGCGATTGTGATTATTGCTTGTAATACTGCATCTGCCCGTGCTTTGCGAGAGATTCAACAGAAGTATTTGCCAAATAATTTCCCCCGCCAAGGACGGGACGAGCCAGACAGAAATGTTTTAGGAGTTTTGATTCCAACAGCCGAAGAATGTGCGAAATATAAAAAAGTTGGAATAATCGGCACCACTGGAACGATTTTATCAAATACCTTTTCGGTTGAAATAAAAAAATTAAATAGTAAAATAAAAATTTCTCAAAATTCGGCTCCAATACTTGTTCCACTTGCCGAAGAAGGTGAGAAGCTTCTCGCGAAACCGTTTTTAGTGAAATATCTGAAACCACTTTTGGCTCAAAAACCAGATGCAATCGCCCTTGGGTGCACTCATTATCCCTTTTTCAAGAGTGAAATAAGAAAAATTGTTGGGAAAAAAGTAAAAATTATTTCTCAAGATGAAATCGTGCCGAAAAAGTTGAAAGAATATTTTGAAAGACATCCAGAAATTACTAAAAAATTAGCGAAAAATAAAATGGCAAGAATTTTAGTCACGGACATAACCAAAAACGTAGAAAAGCTCACGAGTCAGTGGTTCGGCAGAGACGTGAGACCAGAATTGGTGAAACTATAGGAAATAAAAAAAGAGAAGAGATCTTACGGGATCTTCTCTTTTTGAATTACATAAAATAAACATAAAGAAATTGAGAAACTCCGATAATAAGGAATATAATTTTTCGGATAAACATTGTTGTTTTGTCTATCCGAAAGATTGATACCCCACAAGGAGTAAACATCATTGGGAACCAAGTTAGTCCAAACAATGTATAAGCCAGAATGTTCCAAGGTCGGTGTAAGTGATGTATCTCGATTAAGCCAACCAATACGAAGCTCATGCCCCAAATAAATGTTACATAAAGATTGTACATATTTTTCTTTCTGCAAACATAAATGTACCAAGAGTTTGCTGCTTCAATTAATCCGTAAAAAATAAAAAATGTTGCCATAAGTTTTAGTTTTCAAAGTTATGATGTTTGAATTTTCCGCATAATGGTAATTTAGTATCACCCAAGTCATGATTGTCGCAAATGCAAACCCTGGCAAGTATCCCAAATCGGGTAAGGGTGTCAATTAATTGTGTTAGAGACTTGATTCTTCTTTCCCTGGACAGTACGTATCCGTTTTCGGTTGCCTCTTTTACAAAACAGACAGATTCAGCGACAGATTTTATCTGCATATTAACTGAATTAATCATCCTCTTCCGTTGTGTTTCAGTGAGAATTCCATTCAAGATGAGTGTTCTTTTTACTCCAGCATTGGATAATTTTTTTGCTAGCTCTTCTGGTTTGCCAAAATCAAACCAAGGCATGATGGTTACAATTACAGGGATTCCTGCTGTCGTTAGTTCCTTTATCATTCCCAATCTTTTAGAAACAAATGCAGATCCAGGCTCCAAGATAGAAACAAGTTCTTCATCAGAAGATGGAATTGAGATTTGCAAAACCAATTCGTGACTTTTACGTGCAAACAACTCGATTGTTTTTTCAGGAATCATCTGCTTTGTATTAACCAAGGGGACCCATCTGGGACTCATTTTCCATGTTTCTTCCAAGAGATAATGTGTGAGTTCACAATTTTCTGGCAAGAAACAATCAGTTACAGGAGAAAAGTATGCTCCTTTGTATTTGCTCATCTCACGGACGATGTTATCTCTTCCTGAAGTAATGATTTTATCCTCGGGGAATTGATATTTATAAAGTCCGCAATATAAACATGGGTGAGTGCATCTTTGTCGAAACACCAAGACCGGTACATCTTGACACGGGTACATCGAACTGACTAATTGCATGGTTTCCATATTTCTTTTGTTTGGTTGTGAATAACTTTATTTATCTGACAACATTATAGCAAAATGTAAAGGGCTTGTCAATTTAGTTCCACAAAAAATACTTATAAATCTTGCTATTTCAAATGCAGGCCTTAATATATAAATATATTTTGGATAAAAAATGTGGAAAAAGATTGACACAAACACAAAAAAGAGTATAATTGGGGTATATCATAGCGAAAAATCAATTAACTGAATTAGGTTTTAGTGACAAAGAGGCGAGTGTGTATTTGGCCTTGCTTGAGCTTGGACCTGCTACTACCTCTGAGATTTCACGGGTGGCAAAAATAAATCGTACAACCGGGTATGACATTTTGGAGTCTTTGGTAAATGATGGGCTAGTAAATCCACTCGGAGACGCAAAAATACAAAAATATGTAGCTGAAAACCCGGACAAAGTGATAGTTTTTTTGGAAAATAAAATAAAACAAGGCAAGGAGAAATTAAAAAAAGCATATGATCTTTTGCCAGAGCTTTTTTCAGTATTTAATGAAAAAGAAAAACCAAAAATAAAATTTTTTGAGGGAGTTGAAAGAGTAAAGGAGGCATTTAATGATACGCTCTCTGCCAAAATAGAAATTGTGGGCTACGCGGTTGGGGCAGATGCTTTTACTGCGGTGGGGGAGGAATATTTGAGAGATTATTTTAAAAGGCGTGTGGCAAAAAATATCAAAGTGCGGGTGATTGCCCCAGATGATCCTGACACTTTAAAGGTTACGGCTCGTGATAGAGAAGAATTACGAGAATCTTACGTAGTTCCGAGAGATAAATTTTATTTTACCACTGAGACGAATATATATAACGACAAAGTTTTGATTGTTTCCTGGAAAGAAAAGTTTGCGGTACTCGTGGAGAGTAAAGAAATTGCCGACGCACAAAAAAAAGTCTTTGAGCTTGCCTGGCTTGGCGCCAGACAATTTCAAAAATAAATTATTTTAATGCCTTCCTCGATTTTTGGCAAAAAGGTAGCCGATTAGAATAATAAATACTATTATTCCCAAAAAAACAAGAAGAGTATTTTTAGAAATATTTATTTTGGGAATATTTAGGCTTGGGGTTGGTTTTTTTGTGGTCGCTGGCTTAACTGCTTCAGGTTGTTTTGTTGTAGTTTGAGGTTCCACTGTGGGAAGATTTGTGGTTGTCGGAGTGGTCGTTGTTAAGGTATCTTGTTTTTGCGTTGTAAAGGAATAGATATTTCCTCTGGCTGTGCCCGAATTATTTCGGGCTACCGCCCGAAAGTAATAAGTGGTATTTGATAATAGATTGTTTAGGCTTTGAGAAATAGTTGAATAATAATTTGTCGCACCAGCAGAAGTGTCATCTGTTCGAATTGTCGGGTAAAAATTTGGGGAAGTGCTGTACTCAAACCATCCGATAGTGTAAGAGTTGTTTGGATTTATTGAAGCCACCAAGGTGGCCCCAGTTTTCAATACAGTTAGCGCATTTTGGGTTATAACCAAAGGATAACTGCTAGGGTAATAGTTACTGTTGTTGTTATATGGAGGATAGATATTTGGAAGTGCAGCGGCAAAAATATTTTTCCCGAGACCAACAATAATAAAAATTAGAATAATGATAAAAAATATCGCTTTACTTTTTTTGATATTCATCTAAGTAGTATAACACGAACTTTTTTTGTGCCGTGGGGGAGACTTGAACTCCCAAGGATTACTCCATACGCTCCTGAAGCGTACGCGTATACCAATTCCGCCACCACGGCATCCTCCTATTCTACATTTCCAACCAAATAGGGCAATGGTCGCTCCCGTAATAGTCGGAGAGTATTCCGGTGTTTTTAATTTTTGGGATTATTTCTTTACTTACAAAAAAATAATCAATACGCCAGCCGACGTTTCGGTCTCGGGCACGGGATTTTTGGTCCCAATAAGTATAAGCATCAACTTTCTCTGGATAAAATTTTCGAAAAGTATCCACGAAATCATTTTTGACTACTTTATCAAGCCAAGCACGTTCAATCGGCAGGAAACCAGTGTTTTCTGCATTTTCTTTTGGTCGGGCAAGGTCTATTTCTGTGTGAGCTGTATTTATGTCACCGCAAAAGATAACGTGTTCGCCATTCTTGCGAAGTTTTTTAATAAATTTTAAGAATGCCTCATAGAATTCCAATTTATATTTCAAACGCTCCGGTCCTTGTCCGCCGTTCGGGTAATAGCCGTTTATTAAAGTAAAGTTTTTAAATTTAACAACTAAGAGCCTTCCTTCGTCGTCTAGTTTTTTCACTCCCATCCCATAGAGGATTTCTTTGGGTTTTTCTTTTGAATAAATCGCTACACCGCTGTAACCTTTCTTGATTTTTGGATGCGAAAAATAACAATAGTAGCCAGGCAAGTTTCGAACATCTTCAGGCAATTGTTCCGGTTCGGCTTTGGTTTCTTGTAGGCAGACAATATCAGGACTACCTTTGAATAAAGGTAAAAAGTCTCCTCTTTTGACTACTGCCCTTAGGCCATTTACGTTCCAAGAAATGATTTTCATATAATAATAATATCACAATGTCCTTAAACAACCATTTTAATACTTATTCTAATGGGTGGTATAATAAATAGATGGAATTTTATTCAAATAATGTAGAAGATATAGAGAATTCTCCACAGGAAATTAAGGAGTTTAACGATACCATTGACGGATTTTTGGGGGAGAAAGAAGCAGCAAGCTATAGAAGCAATAACCGGTATATAAATTGGGTTCGGAGCAAAAAAGGGAGGGTAATATTTGTTGCTGTGATATTGTTTTTAAAATTTGCGTCACAAGCTCAGGCCGCTGGACCAAGTAAGCCTGTTTCGGATACAAAAAAATTTAATACGGAAGTGGGTATCGAAAAAAAGTTGAAGGGGGGTGATGAAAAAACTTTCAATCTAGAGCCATATAATCCGGCGGAGGCTAGTCCGGAACAAATGGCTAATATCGCCAAGTTGGACTTGAGCAACAGCTATGAAACTGACAAAGCTGATATTTCTGATGCCCACGCGGAAGGGATTAAGCAAATGGTAAGTGATTTTCTTAGTCACATCAATCCAGTAAACTTTGATGATTTAATGCAGCATCCTTGGGAAATATATGCTTCTAGCGATGAAAGACTGACCAATAAATGGTCGGGAGGAAATTATGAATTGAGTAATGCCAGAGTTGAAATGGGCGAAAAAATAATAAAACAGGAAATTAGTGAACATGATTTTTCCCATTCAGGACTTACCGAAGAACAAATAAAGACCCTAAAAAATAAAAATTTTAAACATATTATTGCGGAGAGTAAAAATGGTTCGGAGAAAGGGGTGACCTACCTAACGGATTTAAAAAATCCTACGACCGGAGAAAACTATACCGAATCAGAAATAGAAAAAATGAAAAAAGAAGATTCAGAAAAATACCTTAAGTTGCTTGAAAGTTGTCGATATGTAAAAGTTAATCTTATGGCGGAAGAGGAAGACATAAAACCAGTTCCAAGCAAACCAGTCGTGCTTATTCCCGGGACACCGCCTATAATCATTGAGAAAAGTAATATACCAGTATTCGAAAAATATAAAGATATTTTTATTTTAATGGACAATAGTCCTTCTATGGCAGTGGCAAAACAAGAAATGGCAAAAAATATGATAGATCGTTATTCAGAGGGGACAATAGTTTCAAGTGCCGCATACTCTGACCAAGTCAGTCATTACAGTAAGGCGGAAGATATGAAAAAAGGAGCGGTTAGCCTTCAAAAAATACCTAACAACGGTGGCAATAGAGAAAAACCAATCAGTTGCACTATTGAAGTTTTAAAAAAATATAATTCCCAGAAGAGCCCGGATGACAAAAGACTCATATTGGTAAATACAGATGAATCTTTGCACGATGTTTCCTATAACAAGTTGGTGGAAATGAAAGAACTCTCTAAAACAAAAGGGGTAGATGTAGTTTTCTTACTTTACTACCACGGTGAAAATGGAAAAACCGGCGTAGCGGAACTTAGCTTAGATGGTTTGGTAAAAAACTTTACAAAAGATGGTGGAGCATTTTATTCATTAAAGAAAAAATTTGAAAAATTGGCAGCAAGTTCAAAGGCCTACGTCCAAAGATATGACGATATCAACAACGAAGAAGTGGATGTAAAAAAAATTCACGTAGACGATACCGAACAAATAAGTTTCGGTTTCAGTAAAACTGACCAAATAAAGTCTGGAGGTGAGCCATTAGCCTACAGTCTTTCTGTTGGTGGAAAAGACATTAATCTTCCCAACTATTAAACATGGCTATTTTTTTGAGTGAAACTTTTTGTGGACATCTAATAATTGCTTGTCTGTCACGTGGGTATAAATCTGGGTGGTGGCGATGTTAGAGTGGCCGAGCATCATTTGGACGCTTCGGATGTCGGCGCCATTTGAAAGTAAGTCAGTGGCAAAACAGTGTCGGATAATGTGCGGGGTAACTTTTTTTGAAATTCCAGCCTTGATGGCATATTGTTTCACAATTCTCTCAATTGATCTTCGAGTTAGAGGCTTGCTTTCTTTTTTTAATACTTCGTTTCCGACTTGAACAAAAAGAGCATCAGCCATATCTTTTCGGAGAACCAGATATTTTTTTATTGCACTGCGAGCTTCTTCTGACATAAAAACAACTCGGACCTTTCCACCTTTTCCGCGGATTGAAAATTCATCTGCGGACAAATCTAAATCATTCGTAAGGGAGCAAAGTTCTGACACTCGCAAACCAGTTGAGAATAAAAGTTCTAGGATTGCTTTGTCGCGGACAGATTTAATATCTGAGCCATCGGGTGCCTTCAAAAGTTTCGAGAGTTCCATTCCGGTAATGAGGTCAAGCGAGCGTTCGGAAACTTTTGCCAGGTCGATCTGATCAGCGTGCATGGATTTGATATTTCGTTTGGTCAAATATTTTAAAAACATCCGAAGGGCAATCAAGTAATAGTTTTGGGTTTTTTTTGATAAGGTTTTTCCAGTTGCCCGGTTGTTGCCGGCTGATTGACGATTTAAGTAGAGTCGAAATTCTCGGACAAGAGAATCAGTAATTCCGTCTGCGTTTTTTAGCTGATTTTTTTCTTGGGCAAATTCAAAAAAACGAGTAAGATACCTTTCGTAATTTTCGACAGTATTTAAACTTGAACCTTTTTCGATTTCCAAGTATTCCAAAAATTCTCTTTTTAAGGTGTCTATCTCGGTTGCCATTTTTTAATTTTAACATAATTAATTAAAATATTGTGCGACATAGGTCCGAAAGTGGGCAGCTTGCAATTTTAATGGGTTTATGCTAAGATATAAATATGTTAGCTACTAAGAAAAAACAGGTAATTATCAAGAAAAATCAGGTTCACGACAAAGACACAGGCTCGACCGAGGTTCAGGTGGCAGTTTTGTCCGTCCAGATTACAGAACTTACCAAACACTTAAAGAAACACAAAAAAGACAATCATTCCCGTCGAGGGCTCATCAAGATGGTGGCCGACAGAAGGACTCACTTGAAATATTTGGAACGAAAAGACAAAGCTCGCTACAATGCCCTCATGAAGAAAATGAATCTTGATTAAGATTTTTTGACTTATCTCTTAGTAAAACATTCCAAAGAACCGCATGCTATAATTAGCATTGGTCGATTTTATTAACTTAATATTTTTATTTTTATGACAGTAATTAAACATAAAGAACAAAGAGTCGGAGTTTTTATTGATACTCAAAATCTATATCACTCCGCTCGTAATTTATACAAAGCAAGAGTAAATTTTGGCGCCGTGCTTAAAGAAGCGGTGGCCGGAAGAAAATTAGTTCACGCTGTGGCGTACGTTATCACGACCGAAGCAGGCGATGAAAAACATTTTTTTGAAGCACTTACAAAACTTGGAATAGAAACCAAAACTAAAGACTTGCAAATCTTTCATACCGGAACCAAAAAAGGGGACTGGGATGTAGGACTTGCCGTGGATGCGATTAAAACCGCACCGCGACTCGATACGATTGTAATTGTTTCTGGGGATGGGGACTTTGTTCCGCTCGTTCAATATTTGCAGACAATGACTCAAGTCGAAGTTATTTCTTTCGGGAAGTCTACTTCTTCAAAACTGCGTGAAGCTGCCGATGATTTTATCGACCTCTGTGAAAACCCAAGAAAGTTTTTAATCGGAGTTCCAGCAGTTACTCCAAGGACATAGTTAGTCTGATTTTGGTTAACGGATAAGTAAAGTTGGAAAAAACTTTCGGCTTTACTTATCCCCTAAAAGTGCTAATATTATCAAGTAATTTATTAGTTAATCTGTTCGTGTTCAGACAGATAGTAGTGTTCATCTTTATATGCAGATTAACAGTGTTAATCAATAAAGACAGGAACAATATTACAGTCTGAATATGAACTAACCCTCACGATTGTGTTCGGTAAAACCCGACTACACTCGGAGTAAAAAATTATGGAAAAAAAAGAATATAGTGTAGAAATCGGCGGCAAAACTTTGACCGCGATGTTCACTGACTTGGCGGAACAAGCTCAAGGATCGGTGATGTTAAAATATGGGGAGACGATAGTGTTGGCGACGGCTTGCATGTCTCACGACAAACAAAAAGGACTTGGCTTTTTCAACTTGACCGTTGACTATGCCGAGAAGTTTTATGCTGCCGGAAAAATTTTGGGTTCTCGTTTTGTTCGCCGAGAAGGAAGACCTTCTGAGACAGCGATTCTAGCTAGTCGAGTTATTGACCGAACCTTGCGTCCACTTTTTGACCAAAAAATGCGCCACGCGGTACAGATAATTGTAACGGTAATTTCAGTCGATGATAATGACCCGACAATCTTGGCGGTAAACGCTGCCTCTCTCGCTCTTATGGTTTCAAATATTCCTTGGGCGGGACCAATCGGATGTGTTCGAATCGGAAAATACGACGCCGACAATTTGACAATCAATCCATCCCAGAAATTGCGTGAAATGGACGAGCAATATAAATTTGACCTGACGGTTTGCGGGAAAGACGGAAACATTAATATGATTGAAGCTTCTGCCCATGAAACAAAAGAAGAGGAAATAGAAGAAGCTTTAAAACGAGCAAGTGAAGAAATCACAAAATTTGAAAATTTCCAAAAAGCAATTGCGAAAGAAATTGGGAAAGAAAAAAGAGTGATAGAGATCGATACAGTTTCTGCTGATTCAGTGAAACTTTTTAACGAACAAATATTGCCAAAAATGGAAGCAGCTATTTTTGCTGGTGTTGGAAAAAAGAAAATCGATGAGCTTCATAATGTTTGGAATAAATTGGTGGAGGATACCTATCCGGACCGGGAAGACTTTGCTCTCGAAGATGATTTATTCGACGGAACTGAAAATAAAATGTTGCACGAAAAAGCAATCAATGAAAATAAAAGAGCCGACGGCCGAGCGATGGATGGCTTGCGTGATTTGTTTGCTCAAGCAGGAGGAATTTCCAGCATCTTGCATGGTTCCGGAATTTTTTATCGTGGAGGAACTCACGTACTTTCCGTTCTAACTCTCGGAGGACCTGAAGACAGAAACTTGGTGGATGGACTTCAATTAAAAGTTGAAAAAAGATTTATGCACCATTACAATTTCCCTCCATACTCAGCCGGGGAAACCGGACGTTCCGGATTTACAAATCGGAGAGAAGTTGGACATGGGGCCTTGGCGGAAAAAGCACTCGCGATGGTCTTACCAAAAATTGCAGATTTTCCGTATACTATCCGAATTGTTTCTGAATCGATGGCATCGAACGGTTCCACTTCTCAAGCATCTATCTGTGCAAGTTCGCTTGCTCTTATGGACGCGGGTGTGCCTATTAAAGCACCAGTGGCCGGAATTGCGATGGGGCTAATGTATGAGAGTGAAGCAAAATATAAAATACTAACCGACATTCAAGGACCTGAAGATCATCACGGAGATATGGATTTCAAAGTAGCCGGAACGAGGGAAGGGATAACTGCAATCCAGCTCGACGTAAAAGTGGAAGGAGTGCCAATAAAAATATTAGGCGAAGCGATGGTTCAATCCATCAAAGCTCGGACTGCAATTTTGGACAGAATTGAAAAAGAAATTGCCAAACCTCGTGCCGACATCTCACCGAATGCACCAAAAATATTAATTATTAAAATCAAACCGGATCAAATCGGAATGGTGATCGGTTCCGGTGGAAAGACAATTAAAGACATTAAAGCTCAATCGGGAGCGGAAATTACCGTCGAAGATGATGGAACTGTTTACTTTACCGGAGTAGGAGAGTCAGCCGGCATTGCCAAGAAAATGGTGGAAGAAATGACTCACGAATATAAACCTGGTGAAACTCTTCAAGGTGAAGTAGTAAAAATCGCTGACTTTGGAGCCTTTGTCCGACTGAATCCTTTTACCGATGGGTTGGTGCATGTTTCAGAACTTGCACCATTTCGAGTGAACGATGTTCGAGACGTAGTAAAAGAAGGGATGATTGTGCCTGTCCGAGTACTCAAAGTTGATATGGAAAGTGGTAAAATCTCGCTTTCCATTAAAGCTGCAGATAAAGATTTCTTTAAACCAAAAAGCTAAAAAATTATTCCCTGTTTTTCGTATATTCTGTCGTTGTGTTATGATATAGCAAATGGAAGAACCAAAGAAAAACATAGAAGTTGAAACCTATGCTGACGATATGGCAAAAATCATCGGGGACAACAAGAACGGAGTAATAAAAAAAATAATTCAAGAGCAAGAAGAACACGACGCGGAAGTAGAGAAAAAATCTCCCGAACACAAGTGGAATAAAATATTCCTCTATGCAGGAATTGCCCTAGTTTTGCTCACTTTTCTCTTAGTATCACTTGTCTTTATTTTTCGTCAACAGATTTTTAGTGTGGAAGTGAAACCGGCTTATGTTCCGATAATCTTCACCGATAAAACCATCTTTAATGAACTCTCTGGGTTAACTAAAGAAGAGGTTGCTCAAACAATTTCAAGTGAGGCAAAGACGGTGGAAGTTAAACAGGGAGGAGTGGAAGGAATCTATCTAACCAAAGATAAAAAAATAATAGGGCTTCGAGATTTTTTCAAATTAATTGAAGCAAAATTAGACCAATCAAAAATCGAGTTTATCAGTGATAATTTTCTACTTGGGGCAGTGAACGAAGAAGAGTCTGCCGAGCCCACCAAAAACCTGTTTTTTTTGATTCAAATGCGATCAGCAGCAGATATATTTGACGCAATGAGAGGTTGGGAAAAGAAAATGTTTTACGACCTGCATGGGTATTTTGGGATTGAACTAAATACAGATACAAATTATCTGCTAGAAAAAAATTTCGAGGATGGAATCATCCAAAACAGAAATGCCCGAATCCTCAGGGATAATAATGGGAAAATCGTGATGATGTATATCTATGCTGAAAATAGTTCGCTCATTATTACAGATAGTGAGACAGCCGCCACAGAAATAATCCTCAGATTAGCCTCGGCTCAAGTCCAAAAGTAGTTGCAATTTAGAAATTTAATGCTATTATCTGCCTATGCCATTAGATAAAAATAAAATCAAAGAAAAATTAGAAAAAGAAAGGGATACCCTAGTTGAAGGATTAAAAGGAATGGGGAAATTTAATCCACAAACAAGTGAGTGGGAAGCGACTCCGGAAGAAATGAACTCTGTTGCCACTGACCAAAATGATATGGCCGACCGGTTTGAAGATTTTGAAGCAAAAAGTTCCATGCTAAGAGTTTTGGAATCAAAACTTTCTCACGTACTTTTGGCCTTGAAGGGAATCGGAAAAGAGTCTTTTGGGAAATGTGAAGTTTGTAAAAAAGATATTGAACTTGCCAGAATGGAAGCGAATCCATCTGCCCGAACGTGCAAAAAGCACATGAACGGAGGTAATTAGTAATTTAATTAAAGCAGAATAGCGTTTGAAAGAGTTTATTCGGCACAAGTAAACCTACTTTCGGGAACAATCGTCACAATCGAAATAGAAGGATCATATCCTGGAGGTAATCCAGTATCGGCCGAAAGTAAATACCTAAAATGCCCCAAGGCACTGGGGTTTTTTTAGTTATCCACAGGAGTTTGTTGACAGTGAACGAGCGTTCACATATACTATTTATATAAATAAATAGGTCGTTTTAACAAATAAAATTTAATCCCGCCGCTGCGGGACAAGTAATATGTCACAAAAACAATATTTAAAAATGCTAGAAAAAGAGATTCAAAAGGTAAACAAGGCCATTGATATCAAAATTATGCGAGGGGAAGAATACAAAAAAGAAGCTCGAGATCACAAGCTGATGCTTCGAAGAATGCGCTATCTCACCAGGCAAAATATTTTTCGGAAACTTTTTCCGATATTTCAATTCTAAGAGTAATTTTGGATTAAGGAAATGAAAAATATTTATCAAACAAAAATTGAATCTTTCTACCAGGGGAACAAAAGAATGCCTACCTATTCGGAGATGATGAAACTTTTTAGCTTCAAATCAAAAAATGCTGTTTTCCGAATCGTTGAAAAACTAATGGAAGCTGGTTTAGTGGCAAAAGATCATTTAGGAAGACTTATTCCATCAGAAACATTTGGTGAAATTCCAAAACTAGGGCTTGTCAAAGCTGGTTTCCCATCCGAAGTGGATGAAATTCCGGATACCACTATTAATCTGGATGATTTTTTAATCAAGAATAAAGCACTTACTTATATGCTTGAAGTAGACGGGGATTCGATGATTGACGCGCATATTGAAAAAGGGGATAGCATTCTTGTAGAAAAAACGAATCAGGCAAAAGACAGAGAAATTGTCATTGCCGAAGTTGATGGCGAGTTTACTTTGAAATATTTTAGACAGTCTGGAGCGAAAGTCTGGCTCGAACCGGCCAATAAAAATTTAAAACCAATTTACCCGAAGCACAGTTTCAACATCGCCGCCGTAGTAAAAGCAGTTATCCGAAAATATTAGTATAAAAGTATAAATCATAGAAGCATTTAAAGGCAAAATAATTGAAGAAAGTTTGGGAGACAAATCTGTATTAAGTAGAGTAAAAATTATTTCTACTAAAGTGGAAGAAGTAACGGACAGATACCAGACACTATGGGTAAAAATATGGACCTTGCACAAAGTTGAGGTTGAGCCAAGCCTATCCTCAGAAGTAACAGAGCAGATTAGTAAATCACAAAACGGCAATCATCTCCACGGATGGTATGCAGATTATAAAAATGAACAGATCCATTTTGTTATTTATAGAGATAAAATTTTTTAAATAGATAGAGCTAGTAAAAAAGAATACGCTGAAGTTACTAAATATGGCTTGCTCTCGGCATCCCTGAATATCAAATAGACTTTGAAAAGAATAAAAAAAAATTAGAACAATAATAAAAACTCCTGTGTTATTATTTAAGAATGAAAAAAATATTTGTTAATCAAAAGGAATTTAAATTTACCCAAGCAGATTTTCCAGCACTAATTCACGGAGAAGATCATGCGGGAGCCTCTTTTTATACAATTTCAACCATTGGTAATTTGTTTTTGGAAGGGAATAAAATCATTGTTCTTTGCGGTTACCCGATGGCTGAGGAACAATTCAAAAATCAAATTGGTGAGACAAAAGGCGATGCTACTTTTTTTACCAAGGAAAATGAAAAAAAGTTTTTAGATAATTTGAGCCATGGACTAGATAATCGAATAATATTACTAAAAAATATTGAACTTTTCTCTGAAGAAGTAATTCAAGCAGTATTAAAGAAAGAAAAATTCATTCTATCGGGAGATTTTAATAAATGTGTTATAAAAGATAAAATTTTAACTGAACCTTTTAATACAAAAATCTTTTTTTCTCCTCTGCCAAAAATTGAGCTTCCCTCCCTTGAAAAATTCCAAGGATACTTCATCTCCGAGCACCTTAAAGGAGTTACTACACTTGAAGTTTAATGTGAAACTAATAAATTTTTGACAAATAGTTGATTACTTTGTATTCTAATAACAAATGACAAAAGAAATTTGTAAGACATGTAATCAAGAGTTTGAAATCCGGGACGCGGATATGATTTTTTACGAGCAGATGAAAACTGCTCCTCCACTTTACTGTTCCGATTGTCGGATGGCTAGACGTTTAGTTTTTCGAAATGAACGGACTCTTTACAAAAGACAATGTGATCTCTGTAGAAAAGACATAATAACGGTTTATTCTCCAGAGTCGGATTTCCAAGTTTACTGTCATGATTGTTGGTGGAGTGACGGCTGGGACCCAAAAAGTTTTGGCGTGGATTATGACCGAACTAAAACATTTTTTGAACAATACAAAGAATTGCAAAAGAAAGTGCCAAGACAAAGCATGGCTGCTGTAAATAATGTTCGAAGTGATTACACAAATGGCTCAGCCGAAAACAAGGATTGCTACATGATTTTTGCGGCTGACTACAATGAGGATTGTATGTATAGCAGACTTTTGCAACGGGATAAATTTTGTGTCGACTGTGCATTTCTACACGAATCGGAACTTTGTTACGAGTGTCTAGATTCCCGAAAATGTTTCAAATGCATGTTCTGTGAGCAGTGCCAATCTTCCAGCGATCTTTTGTTTTGCTATAACATGCGTGATTCGAGTAATTGTATCTTTTGCACCAATGGCAGGCACTTAACCAATGCCATTTTCAATGTGAAATACGAGAAAGAAGAATATGAAAAGAAAAAAGCCGAAATTCTAAAAAATTACGAAAGTATTGAAAAAGCTAAAAAAGAATTCGAACGATTAAAAGAAAAAACTATCCGAAAATTCGCTTCTCAAAACAAATGTAACAACGTCACTGGAGATTATTTGTACAATTGTCACCAAGGAGTACTACTCTATGACACTTATGATGCCAAAAATTGTTCTTATATGACAGACACAGAAAGTCCAATTGATAGTTGGGATTGTAACAATTATTATTACAAGTCCCAGTTTGGGTATAACATTATGGGAGCTTTGGAAGGTAGCCAGTTAAAAAATTCCGCTTTCGTTTTCTATTGTAGTGGGGTTGAATATTGTGAAAACTGCCATCATCTAGTAAATGGGCTCGGGTGTAATGCCATTCGAAAAGGTGAGTGTATGATTCTTAATAAGACATATTCCAAAGAAGAATATTTTAAACTAAAAGAAAAAATTGAGGTAGAGTTAAAACAAAACAGTGTCTTTGGACAATATTTTCCTGCTAATCTTGCACCTTTTTGCTATAATGAAACTCTAGCTCACGATTATTTTCCTTTAACAAAAGAAGAATCATTGAAAAGAGGCTTTCGTTGGCAAGAGAAAACAACTGGAACATACGGGTTGGAAACCTTAAAAGAGATACCAAGTAGTATTTTTGATATTTCCGAAGATATTTTGAAAGAAATATTTGTTTGTGAGGAGTGCAAGAAAAACTTTCGAATTACCCAAGCAGAGTTGTCATTTTATAAGAGAATGAATTTGCCTCTGCCCCATAAAGATTTTGAATGTCGACATAAGGAGAGAGAATGGCAAAACGAAATCCTCGTAAGCTCTGGCACCGAAAATGCATGAAAGAAGGTTGTCCGAATGAATTTGAAACAGCTTATGCTCCAGACAGACTAGAAATTGTATATTGTGATTATTGTTATAATCAAGAGATATATTAATTTTAAAAACAAAAACACCCTTCGACAATCTCAGGGTGCTTTTGTTTTTATCTCGAGATAAAATTATTTTACAGCGTCCTTCAAAGCCTTTGCCGCTCTGAATTTTGGAACAGTGGTTGCAGCTACTTTAACTTGTTCTCCAGTTTTTGGATTACGAGCCATTCTTGCAGCACGTGCTTTGGTTGAGAAGATTCCGAAGCCAGCGACTGATACTTCGTCTCCCTTTTTCATGGTGGAGATGATCGTATCAAACAATCCATCAACGATTTCTTCTGCCTGTACTTTGGTGCCACCTAACTTTCCGTGTACCCATTCTACTAATCCTTGTTTATTCATAATATTTTAAGTTTTTTTCTTATAATTTCTCGACCGGCTACTTATATTCGTAGCCAATTAGCAAACAATTACTACTTATATATTATATACTAAGGGTTTTTTGACGCAAGCGCAAAAAATCTATCTTGCGTATTCGATGATTCTGGTTTCACGGATCATTGTCACCTTGATTTCACCAGGGTATTTTAGTTCTTGTTCGATTTTGGTGGCAATATCTCGGGCCATTAGTTTTGCTTCGGCGTCTGAAATTTTTTCTGGGGTCACAAATATCCTTATTTCACGGCCTGCTTGGAGAGCATAGGATTTTTCAACTGCCGGGAAGCCATTTACCAAAGCTTCAAGTTCTTGTAAGCGTTTCAAGTAGTTTTCTACCGAATCTCGTCTTGCGCCAGGTCGTCCGCCTGATATGGCGTCCGCTGTTTGGACGATAATCGCTTCAATGGTTTCATAAGGATAGTCTTCGTGATGGGATTTCATTGCAGTAATGATGCGCTCATCAGCCCCAAACTTCTGCAGAATTCTCATTCCAATATCAATATGAGTTCCTTGGACTTCATGGTCGAGTGCTTTCCCGATATCGTGTACAAGGGCTCCCGCTTTAGCGATAGCGACATCAGCATGCAGTTCTTCTGCCAACATTCCGGCAATGTGAGACATTTCAATCGAGTGTTGCAGAACATTTTGCCCGTAACTAGTTCGGAAATACAAACGCCCAATGATTGCAACAATTCGAGGGTCAAAATTAAAGATTCCGCACTCGTATACTGCTTGTTCTCCTTTTTCTTTGATGATTTTATTGATTTCTTCTTTAGCTTTATCTACGATTTCTTCAATTTTAGCCGGCTGGATACGTCCGTCCAAGATTAAATTCTCAAGGGCGACTCTTGCTACTTGTCTTCGAACCGGGTCAAACGAAGAAATAACAATCGAGCCCGGGGTATCATCCACAATCAATTCAACACCGGCTACTCGTTCAAAAGCGCGGATATTTCTACCTTCTTTTCCAATGATTTTCCCTTTAATTTCATTATTTGGGATAGCCACGGTCGTGGTCATCAAGTCTGATGCAGTTGAAACAGCCAAACGTTGAATAGAAGTAGCCAAAATTTCTTTTGCTCTTTCTTCGAGCTTCTCTTCGTTGTTGTTTTCTAATTTTTGGATTTTTGCTAGGATATCTTCCTCATATCTTTTTTCAATATCTTTCAAAAGTTCTTCTTTTGCGTCTTTTTCGGAAAGACGAGCTACCCTTTCAAGTTCGAGCCGCTTGTCTTCCTCAATCTTTGAGACCCGTTCTTGAATTTTTTTTACTTCTTCGACCTTGAGTTTGATTCCTTCTACCTCTTTGTTCATCTCAGCCTGGCGTGCGTCCAAAAGCTCATCTTTCTTAATGAGTCTCTTTTCGGTGTCTTTGAACTCGATTTCTTTCTTTTTTTCTTCACCCTTTAATTCAGCGAGTGTTTTTTCTGACTTGCTTTTTGCCTCGTCCAAAATTCTCTGGGATTCTTCTTTCGCTCCGACCATCATTTGTTTGATGTCGATTTCGATAGAGCGCCTTTTCCCCAAGGCAACAATTACTCTCAAATAATATCCTATTAGAACGCCCAAGAGGAGCGCGATCGCTCCGATTAGTAGTATCGTTAATGTTGTACTCATAAGCCTATTTTGGCCTACAAAAACACGCCACTATATTTGCGGTTCGATTTTCTTCTTATTCTTAAAGATGTGAAAATTTCCGTTAAAGATGCTTCTCATATATGGAATATTCCTATAAACCAATTTAAATAAATTTTTAAATCTGACTTACTCAATATACCAAAAGCTATCAGTTTTGTCTAGGGAATCAAAAAAGAGGACGATTCGTCCTCTTTTTAACGATTATTTAACTATTGCTTTTGACTTGGTTACAATTTCGTCAACGATGCCGTATTTTTGAGCTTCGTCAGCATCCATAAAGAAATCGCGTTCAGCGTCCTTTTCTATTTGGGAGAGCGGCTTTCCGGTATTTTTTGCCAATAGTTTGTTTAGGTTATCTTTTGTTTTCAAAATATGTTTTGCGGTTATTGCAATATCGGTTGCTTGGCCTTCAACGCCACCGAGTGGTTGGTGAATCATAATTTCGGCATTTGGCAAAACATACCTCTTTCCTTTTTTCCCGGCGGACAAAATAATGGCAGCACCAGAAGCAGCCAGGCCGACGCAAAAAGTGGAAACGTCTGGTCGAATGTGGTTCATCGTATCAACGATGGCCATAGTTGAAGTAACCGATCCTCCTGGAGAATTGATATAAAAGAAAATATCTTTCTTTGGATCCTCTGACTCCAAGAAAAGAAGTTGGGCGATAACGATGTTTGCCACATTGTCATCAATCGGTCCGGCTAAAAAAACTATTCGCTCACGCAAGAGACGAGAATAAATATCATAAGCTCTTTCCCCAAATTGTGATTTTTCAATAACGGTTGGTATTAACATAATGTTTATATATTAAACTAATAATATTAACCTTTGATGAAGTTTTTGGTAAAAAAATTCTATAATTAATTATAACACTACTGCTGATTCTCCAGGAATTGAAAAACTTTTTCGTTCGTTAGGACGTTTTCGGCATGCATTTGGGCGCGCTCTGGGTCAGCCTCTTTGTACTGTTCCAAGATCATCGCAACTTCGCTTGCAACTTGTTCTGGGTCAGCAGTAATTTTTTCCGTTTGAGCTATCTTATTTATTACAAGTCCAAGTTTCGCTTTCTTTTTAGCATCGTTTCGGAACTCTTTTCTGATATCCACCACTGTTTTGTTTAAGTGTTTCAAATAATCTTCGAATTTGAGGCCCATCGCGGTAATGTCGGACTCCATCCGGTAAAGTATTTTGTCCAGTTCAACTTCGATTAAAATTTCTGGCATCTCAGTTTCGGTTTTTTCGATTATGCCTTCAACGATTTTTAGTCTGGTCTTTTCTTTTGCTTGGTTGCCTTTTTCGAGTTTGATGTTTTCTTTCAATTTTTCTTTGAAGTCAGCGACATCTTTAAATGGGCCAAGGGCTTGTACGAATTCATCATTTAGTTCCGGTAATTCGGCCGGAATTTCTTCTTCGTGAGAGTGTTCTTCTCCTTCTTTGTGGACGTGTGGTTCAATTGGTTCAGCCATATGAACTTTTGGAGCTCGGGATTTCCTGATATCCATTATGGTATCTTCAACTTCTTTTTCGGTGACTTCAGTACTTTTTTCCTCTTCGGTTAACCCTGTAATTATTTTTTTTGAGATTTCTTTGTAATCTGGTAATTTTGTTTCTGGCAGAATAGCTGTTTTGATTTTAAATCCGAGGGGATTGTTTCGGGCAAGTTTTGTGATAGAAATGTCAGGTCGGGAAATTGCTTCTATTTTTTCATCTTCGATAATTTTTGGATAAAGTTCGGACAAGGCCATTTCTGCCATCTCCTCTAAAACATGGATTTCCGGGACTTTGGTGGTCAAAATATTTTCTGGTATTTTGCCTTTTCGGAAACCATCGATTTCAACATTTTCTCCGATTTTCTTAAGGGCCTTTCCGTAATATGTTTCAAAAACTTCCGCTTCAAGTTCTCCTTCGATTTCCATTTCACTTTTTGGTAATTTTTTTGTGGTTATTTTCATAGTATTGGTATCTTATACTAAATAAGATTTATTTTCAAATATTACCAAAAATCCCCAAGGTCGGGGATTTTTGGCTAGGTTTTATTATTTTAGATTATCAACATTTACATTTACTGTAGTGTCGGTCGAGTTTAACTCCGCTTCCAATGCTTTTAATTCTAGATCGCTAGCCGCTTGCATTGCAGTCGCTTGCATTTCCACATTTTTTCTCTCGAGTTGGATCTCTTTAATTTTGCTTTGCCAGACGTAGATGCCACCAATAATCAAAATAATGATTATTATTATTGACCCGATAAGCGCACCATGTGATTTTTTTTCTGGTTCCATTTTTTGATTTTTATCGAAGTTAATAATAATTTAATCCTTCACTTCTGGGTCAACCTGAGCGATATTCAATGTCTTTAAATATTGAACAGTAAGAGAGAGCGTTTGGTGGGCGTCCTTTATTGAACTCTGAGCATCTTCGGTCAATTGTTTTAGCTGTTCTTTAGTGTCTTTTGTAAGTTCGTCGGTTGATTGAGCAAGGAGACTGCTGGCAGCGGCTATTTTTTCTTGGGCTGTTAGAATTTTTTCTTGAGCGGAAGCAATTTGATCTTTAGCAGTTACCACGTTTTGTCCTTTGGCTTCCATTTTGGAGGTTTGAGCAGATATTTTTTCAGACAAATCTGTTACTTTGGCGATAGCCAAGTCAAATCTTTGTAACGCATCTTCTCTGCCTAAAATTCTAGCTTGAGCAGTTACCGCTTTCGCTTTATTTTTAATTTTTCCGACGTTCGCCTTTAGACTTTCTATTTTCTGTTTTGCTTCGCTTCTTGTTTTGTCTATTTCTGCAATCAGCTGAATTTTTTGATTCTCTGTTGTTTCCTTGGTATTTTCTAGATCTTGTTTTTGAGAATTAAAATTTGTTGTTGCCTGAGACGAATTTTCATCTCCCGGCGGAAGGGGATTTTGTGCTTGGACAATATAAGCAAAAGAGAGAAGAGCCAAGATACTAATGGATAACGATGTTAAATATTTTTTCATATTAATGGATCAATAAATTATATTTAATAATACTCGAAAACTATCTTTTAATCGTATCACAAAATATTCTATGGAACAAGAATAAAAAAAACACCAAGCACTGCTTGGTGTTTTTTTTGGTAAATACTTTTACAAAATAAAAGCGATAATTAGAAGAGCCACAATGTTTAAAATCTTAATCATTGGGTTAATCGCTGGCCCGGCAGTATCTTTGTATGGGTCTCCAACAGTGTCACCAGTGACGGCAGCTTTGTGAGCTTCGCCACCTTTTCCACCGAAGTTTCCACTTTCAATATATTTCTTGGCATTGTCCCAAGCACCTCCACCGCTCGTCATTGAGATTGCGACGAAGAGTCCGGTAACGATTGCCCCAACCAGAAGTCCTCCGAGGGCTTCGGGTCCGAGAATAAATCCTACGATGATTGGAGTAAATACGGGAATAAGAGCAGGCACAATCATTTGTTTAATGGCGCTTGTGGTTACGATGTCTACACACTTACCGTACTCCGGTTTTCCGGAGCCATCCATAATTCCTTTGATATCTCGAAATTGTCGGCGAACTTCTTCAACAACTTTTCCGGCAGTTTTTCCGACGGCTTCCATACACAGAGCTCCGAAGTAATATGGCAAAAGTCCTCCAATAAATAATCCGACAATAACTTTTGGATTACTTAGATCAAAAGCCATAATTTTCCCCGTGATAGCGTGAATTTCTTCGGTGTAAGCAGAGAACAAAACGAGAGCGGCGAGTCCAGCTGAGCCGATGGCGTAACCCTTGGTAACTGCTTTGGTAGTGTTTCCAACGGCATCCAGAGGGTCAGTAACTGCTCGAACACTCTCCGGAAGTTCTGCCATTTCGGCAATTCCTCCGGCGTTATCAGTGATTGGTCCATAGGCGTCGATAGCCACAATAATTCCTGTCATTGAAAGCATGGCCATAGCAGCAACTGCGATTCCATAAAGTCCGCCAAAATTATAAGTAACTAAAATTCCAAGCACGATTGCGAGAAGGGGTAGAGCGGTTGATTTCATTGAGATTGCTAATCCTTGAATGACATTTGTTCCGTGTCCTGAAACTGAAGCCTTTGCGATTGATTGGACTGGGGCATATTTGGTTGAAGTAAAATATTCGGTAATAACAACCAGTGCTCCTGTGACAAGGAGTCCAGTGATTGCGCAGATAAACAAATCCATCACGGAATATCCTCCTGGGTTATTGCTCATTAAAAGTTTTGTGATTGGATAAAAGGCGATAGCAGCCAAAATACCTGCGGCAATCAATCCTTTGTAAAGAGCGCCCATGATATTATTCCCTTTTCCTAGTTTTACAAACCAAGTTCCGATGATGGAACAAATAATTGCAACTCCGCCGATTGCGAGAGGGTATAAAATTGCTCCTTTAAAATTCAAAAAAAGAAGAGAACCGAGAAGCATCGTAGCAACTGAGGTAACGGCATAGGTCTCAAAAAGATCTGCCGCCATTCCAGCGCAGTCGCCGACATTATCTCCGACGTTATCCGCAATAACCGCCGGGTTCCTTGGATCGTCTTCCGGAATTCCCGCTTCGATTTTTCCAACTAGGTCTGCACCGACATCTGCTGCTTTGGTAAAAATTCCACCGCCGAGTCTGGCAAAAACAGAAATGAGTGAGGCGCCAAAACCAAGACCGATGAGAGCTTTCACATCTCCAGTAATCGCGTAAAGTCCCGAGACTCCAAGAAGGGCGAGACCGACAACTAGTAACCCGGTGACAGTACCTCCCTTAAAAGCAACCGAGAGTGCTTGAGAAAGTCCTCCTCGAGCGGCTTCGGTAGTTCGAACATTTGCTCGAACCGAAACATTCATCCCGATGTATCCAGCCAAGGCTGAAAGTAAAGCGCCGACAATAAAACCAATGGCGGACTTTATTCCAAGCCCGTACCACAAAATAAAAAATAATACTACTGCGATGATTCCTATCGTTTTGTATTGTCTGTTTAAGTATGCTTTTGCCCCCTCGGCAATAGCGGAAGCAATATTTTGCATTTTTTCGTTTCCGGCACTTTTATTTAAAATATTTTTTGCCAAAAACAAACCATAGACGATTGCGACTAATGCACTAATAATAGCAAACAATAAATATATACTCATGTTAAATTTTGTTAATTAATAATATTTATTTTGTTTTTTTTGTTTTTTTAGTTACTTTTTTTTCTTCAGTCTCTTTCCCTTCGACAAGCTCAGGGCCTTCGGATTTTTTCTCTTCAACTTCTTCTTTTATTTCTATTTTATCTCCGTCAGTGGAGGTAACTTCATTTCCGCCGTTTCCTTTAATATCGATTCTCCAACCGGTAAGCTTTGCGGCCAAACGGACATTTTGTCCACCCTTGCCGATAGCAAGAGATAATTGGTCATCGGAAACTTCTACGACGGATTTGTGTTCTTTTTCATCAACAACGATTGAAAGAACTTTGGCCGGGGAAAGAGAGTTTGCCACAAAGATTTTCGGATCTTCGGACCAAGGGATAATATCGATCTTTTCTCCGCCGAGTTCACTCGTGATTGTGTTTACTCTCGTTCCTTTTTGTCCGACACAAGAACCAACTGGGTCAATGTGTTCGTCGTTTGAAGCGACAGCTATTTTTGAGCGAGCGCCAGCTTCTCGGGCGATTGATTTTATTTCAACTACGCCGCTTTGAATTTCCGGTGCCTCAATTGAAAAAAGTTTTTCAATAAATTTAGGATGAGTACGAGAAAGACGCAGGTTGATACCGCGTGGTGAATCTTCTACCGAATACAAGTAAGCTCGGATTCGTTGACCCCGTTGCAAATATTCTCCCGGGATTTGTTCTTCGGCCGGGAGGACTCCGGTTGCTCGGTTAAAATCGATGTAAACATTTCCACGCTCGATTTTTTGCACGATGCCCCCGATTATTTCTCCTTCCTTGGTTCCGTACTCGTCAATAATCGATGTTCGTTCCGCTTCTCGGATACGTTGCACGATTACTTGCTTGGCGGTTTGGGCGGCGATGCGTCCGTAATCATCTTTTGCTTCAAGCGGAAAAACCACCTCGTCGTTTAAGGCCACGTCTTTTTTTATTATTTTTGCATCTTCAATCATTATGTGATGCTCCGGATTGAAGTGAGTTCGTTCATCTCCATCGGTTTTTACCGAATATTCTTTTTCTCCTTCATTGTTTTCTTCTAGTTTTACGATTGATTCATCAACTACGATTTTAATTTGGAAAAAATCCGTCTTGCCTGTTTCCAAATCAAACTTCGCTCGGATGATTTGTCCTTTTTTCCCATAATCTTTTTTATAAGCGGCCGCCATCGCTTGTTCGATTGCGTCCAAGATTTTTTCTTTTGGAATTTTTCTTTCTTCTTCCAACTGCTCCAATGCTGATTTGAATGTTTTTATGTCCAACATATATTTAATTGTTAAAACTATTAAATTTTTTCTTACCAACTCCATTTCCGGTCATTTGGCAAAAATTAAAGCCCTGTTGCGACAGGACTAATATGAATAAAGTATAGCACTAGATTATTTGGAAGGCAAGAGCAAAAAATGGCCTTATTTAACAATATCCTTTGTTCTGTGGATAAAGGGGATAACTTTATTGACAATAATTGTATAAAGTCCTATAATTCAATACGAATAGTGTGTCTTGTCAAGGTGAATTGCTTTATTTGGTTACCTTAGCTATTAAAGGCTGTTAAATAAAGCAATTAACCTTTTTGAAAAACCAAATAAACTGAAAAAATATGAATAGCAAGAAGTTGCACAGGAAAGAAACGCTCAGGCGTGACCTGAGTAAGTATCTTGCCCTTTGCGTCCTGATGATTTTTTTCGGATGCAAGAAAGAAGACCCGATTGGACCATCCGTGGTCGACCCACTTACCGTTAGTTCGGTAACTCTCAATGGAAAGACTTTCACTGAAAACATGATTGACACAATGAAAGTTGGAACATCTTTCCATTTGAAATGGAATTCAAATGCGGACACCCTTCTTCTGATTATTGGGTCAGAAACCTTCAAGAAGACAGGGAGCGGTAATTTCGTTTCCATGCCGATTGCTGCCAACACTGATATTTCTCTTACCTTTATTAAAAAAGGTAATGAAAATCTTAAAAAGACAGCCAGCATTATTGCAAAGCATGCCGACATTATTGATATGGTTAAACCAAAAGTTACAATAACGGTAACTCCGGATCGCACTGATTCTGGTAACACCGTTACAGTGATAATCCTTGTTGAAGGAGACTATACTTTTGTCTCATCACCTGAAATTTCCGACGTAAACAAGCCCGGACAATACCAAAGATCTGTCAATCAGACCACCACCTTCCATGTTTTTGCAGGAAACAGTGTTGGTACTGATGAAGATAGCACGAAGGTGACTGTTGTTCCACCGCCGCCATCTAACTATAACGACACCATTCACAGCCATCCATGGAGCGAAACCAGTGCTGTTTCCAGTTGTTCTGGAGACGAAGGTGGTTATTGGACACCTACGACTGTTCAGCAAAAAGACCTGGATACCAAAACGGTATTCAATTCTAATGGAACATTTGACTCTTACCGATACGGTGTTCACACAAATTGGGGCAATTACACTATCAATGGTGATACCATTGATTGGGGAGGAGGAGTGTACCGAATTATGGTAATGAACTCCGCATCTATGATGTTGAAGTTACTCTGCCCTTCATTTGGATGTCCTGGTAACCTAGGTTACATTAAAATGACCTTCGGACCAGCCGTTCTTAATCTTAAAAAGTGATTCTAAAATATCTAGGCCCTTCTTTTACAGAAGAGGCCTATTTTTTTATTTAGTTATTAACACTTCTTTATCAACTTCGATAGAATATGTTATTATTTAAAGGAGTGTGTTTTAAAAACATTATTATTAATATTTATTAATTTATCTCTTATGAAGAAACTATCAATCTTTTTTGGTACTGTTTTAAAAAAAGAATCTGAAACAAAAAATTCAAATTCAAATGGTGCTCTTTTTTTAATAAAAATTTTCTCCGTCGTTTTCTTTCTCGCTTTATTTGGGTTTGGTGTTCCAATCAATTTAGCCAAAGCATCTCAAACTAATTACACTGACGCTGAATGTGGCTATTTTGCATCCCAAGGGTACACTGTAGCTCATTGTTCCGGTTATGTCTTAATGAATAAGAGTAATTATACTGCAGGAGAGCAAATGGATGTAAGATTGCGACAAACCGCGAGTGGTTACCTTGGAATAATTGGTCCTCCTGTGAAAGTCACATTTAACGGACTAGAAGGAGAATATAATACAGCGTGTAATTCTGGTGGTTGTGATGTAGCCTGGACAACAACAACAGATTCTAATTTTTTGGCTCCATCGATTGATGGCTGCTATAATATGACCGTCTATTTTAAGTGGTCACCAGACTACGGAGGTTATGATGGTTCACTTACTATTCCTTACACAGTAGGGGCAGGTTGTGGCGGTGGCGGTGGCGGTGGCGGGGGAAATGGGGCAAATCCTCCAATAGTGAGTATGTCAGCGGACTTAAATCCTGTTTCTCTGAACCAGACGACAAATATAAGCTGGGATACAAATCTGACAGCAGATAACTGTACTATTAAAGAAGGAAATACAATTTTGTCAGATGGGACAGCTTCGGGTTCTGTCGCAATTCAATATGAGAACTCCTCACAGGCAGGAATACACACATACAATGCAGCATGTGTTAAGTATCTCAGTGCTTTGCCCAAAAAAAATAACCTTGCAAAGTCGGATGGTCTTTTTGGTAGGTTGGGGCAATTTATTTCTTCTTTGACTAATGGAGCACAAGCCAGTCAGGTTACTGAATTGTGGTCGTATGGGACAATTAACATTAATTTTAATGATATCTATCCGCCGACAGTTATTATCACACCCCAAAATAATAACATTAAGACTGGCATGACACTTCAATTTTCTGTAGAGCACCCCGATAGTGATACTTGCCAAGTGGTTTCTAGTTTTCCAGGGTTTTCCACCCTAAATTGTCAATCACAAAATCCTTTTATATTTGTCGCTGGCCCTTTCCAAAGCGCTGGAAACTTTACTTTTACCGCTACTGATTCAAATCCCGTAGGGAGTGGTACTGATCATGCGACTGTTGCTGTGACCGTTCCGAACGCCCCGGACTTGACGGCTGATCCGTCCACTCCGAGTTCAGTAATATTTGGTGTCAAGACTGATCTGATTGCAACGATCAGAAATGTTGGAACTCTGCCAACTGGAAACGGGTTCCATAACTTTTTCCAAGTTACCGACACTGACCCAACTCCTCCACTACTTGGTTACAATTCTCCAAAAAATATTTTTGATAAAATATTTAATAAGGCGTATGCCTTAACAGGAATCCAGGATCTTTCTCCTGCTATTCCCGTTACGTCAGCACTTGCGGCTGGAGAAACTATCAGCATAACTTATCCAAAATATACATTTACGACAGCTGGAATGTGGTGGGTACGAGCTTGTGCCGATAAATACAATCGTAATACCAGTCACGTTTCCACTCCACCAGACGAAGTAAATGAATTAACAAACGAGGGAAATAACTGTGGCGACTGGACAACCGTTACTGTCACTCCTTCTGGGCCGAAACCAGACTTAGTAGCAGGCCAAGTAACTCCAACTACAGTTGCGGCCAACGATTCGGTTACTCTTGCCGCTCAAATCACAAATATCGGGAATAATACGACTGGTAATTCATTTCATAATTTTATTCAAGTTCTAAATTACAATCCTGGAAATGGGAATGGAAATACAGGTTTCTTGGAAAAGTATAAAAAAATGCTGGCTACCATTTTCTTCCCGGGAGAAGCGATTGCTTCTGGTGGAACAGGAGGAGGAAGCCTTCCATCTTGTTACGCGACTTTTCCGGGGACATCAATGATTACTCTTGCGGCAGGCGCGAGTGGTACTCTAAGTTACCTATGTACCTTCACTTCTCCAGGAACTTACTATGCACGGGCTTGTGCTGACAAAACTAGCCCGAGTACTGTCCTTCCAGCAGAAGTAACAGAATCAAACGAAGGAAACAATTGTGCTAGTCCTTGGACCCCGATAACGGTAACCGCTCCAACGAAACTACCCGATCTTATTGCAAGCGTTCCATCAGCAAAAAAACTTCCTATTGCTATCAATAGCCCTACTTCTTTTGTCTCAACCATCACCAACCTCGGGCCGGTGGGAACTGGAGCAGCTGGAACAATCTTTAAAAACTTTGCTCAATTTTCAACTGGAGTAAACGGAACAGGGAGACTAGTGGACCTTCCAGCAGTCTCGATGCTGGCTCTTGCTGCCGGCGGAAGTGATACCATGTCAACAACTTATACCTTTAGCGTGCCAGGAACGTACTATGGTCGGGTCTGTGCTGACAAAACTAATCGAAATACTATTCCACCGGCGATGGTTCCTGAGTCAAATGAAACAAATAACTGTAGTAACTGGGCATCGTTTAATGTAATCGGAGGAATGACCGGAATTTTGACTCCTGATGCACTGTCTTGCATTATCCCCCTCAATGGAAGCGATTGCTTGATGCATTTTGTCTGGAGTGTAATTAATCCACAAGGAGCTACCACGGAAGTTGTCCAAGAAATGGTAGGGGTAGTCGGAACGGGAAATCCAGGACAAGGGAAATTAACTATTCCGCATGATACTTCGACGTTTAGACTTCTCAACAATAATGTGACACTTGATTTAAAGACTATAACTTCAAGTTGTGAGAATAAAACTTTCTGGGATGAAAGGATTTGTACTGATAAAAAGGTTAATGCCGAATGTGCTCAAGGTCACTATGGTTGCGTAAAAGGAAATAGCGCGAAGGGAACAGGAGATTCAACAAATGGCTGGACTTGGGAATGTCTTGGTTCACCTACCGGGTCAAATGCATCATGTACCCAACCTGGTACCCAACCTGGTTTGGGAGGGCACTGCCCAGCCGGCCTAACTCCTTACCCAACTTGTGATCAATGTATAAATGGTGCCGTTAATCCGCCACAGTGCAATGTTGATGGCGGAGGAAACTGTATTGACCCGAAAGCGACGAACAACGGGGAACCAGCTCCTTGCATCTACAAAAAAGTTATAAAATGGTTTGAAAGATAAAAATTATTTATAATTTACGTACCAAAAAATTCCCTAACTAGGGAATTTTTTGGTATACTGTATATATGGAAATTGACGAAGATCAATTAAAAAAATTTATCCTTGAGTCAAAACTTATTTCTCGGGATGATTTGGAAGAAGCGGTAAAAATAGCCAAAGAAAAAAAACAAAAGTTCGGAGACGTCTTGCTTTCGAGTGGAAAAATTTCCGAAGCAGACTTAAGGAGAATGGAAGCATTCGTTCTTGGGATTCCTTTTGTAAACTTAGCCAATCAAAAAATAGATATTGCGATTCTTTCGCTAATACCGGAACCAATTGCACGAAATCATAATATTATTGCATATAAAAAAAGTGATACAGGACTTGAAGTTGCAATGCTCGACGTAGATGATATTGCAGTAACTGATTTTATTAAAAAAAGATCCGGTTTAAAAATTTTACCACGCCTTACTGACTCAAATTCTATCAAGTCAGCCCTGGTGCTATATAGGAAAAGCTTACAAGCGGAGTTCGATAACATTATCCAAAAAGAGACTTCTTCAATAAAAACAGTTTCAAAAGATGAAGGAGAAAAATCGGAAGAAGAGTTAAAAGAAATGGCGGAAGATTTGCCGGTGGTGAAGATTGTTGACTCACTTGTCTTCCATGCAATTTTGCAAAATGCTTCCGATATTCATATCGAACCGGGAGAAACAGAATTGACTGTTCGGTATCGAATCGATGGAATATTGCACGACGCGATGATTTTGGATAAGAATGCTGCGCCAGGGATCACTGCCCGTATCAAAGTTCTTTCAAATTTAAAATTGGACGAAAAAAGATTGCCCCAGGACGGAAGATTTAAAATAGAGCAGAATGGTGAAAAAATTTCTTTTCGTGTTTCAACCTTACCGACTTATTATGGAGAAAAAACGGTTATAAGAATTTTGAAAGAAAATTCTCATGGCCTTTCTCTTGAAACGATTGGTTTTCACGGTGAAGGTTTGGAAAGAATTCATGAATCTTTGAAACAAAAAATTGGTATGATTTTAGCAACTGGTCCAACTGGTTCAGGTAAAACCACTACGCTATATACGATGCTTGATATTTTAAATCGTCCGGAAGTAAATATTTCAACCATTGAAGACCCAATCGAGTATCAGATGCCAAGAGTAAATCAAACTCAGGTTCGCTCAGAAATCGGGATGACTTTTGCCAACGGCTTACGTACTCTTCTTCGACAAGACCCCGATATAATAATGGTTGGAGAAATCCGGGATACCGAAACAGCAGCCCTCGCGGTGAATGCATCACTAACCGGGCACTTGGTACTTTCGACCATTCATACGAACTCGGCCGCTGGGGCTATCCCAAGATTGATTGATATGAAAGTGGAACCATTTTTATTAATTTCAACCGTCAAAACTATTATCGCTCAGAGACTTGTTCGAAAACTTACTGCTGAGAAAGAAAAATATTTTTTAATCGATGCGGAGTTAAAAAATTTGGAGAAAATTGTTAATCTAGAAAGAGTGCTAGCTCTCCTTAAAACTGAAAAAGCAATTGGTCCAAAAGATACTTGGGCAGAAGTTCCTTTTTATAAGCCGGTTAAAGGGAGTGACAATAATTTGGGATATTCGGGTCGCATTGGAATTCATGAAGTACTAAAGGTGACTTCCAGTATTAAAGAGTTAATTATTCGGGGTAGTTCTCAAGACCAAATAGAAGAACAAGCAAAGAAAGAAGGAATGTCTACAATGCTCGAAGATGGTATCCTAAAAGCGGTGGAAGGATATACTTCCTTGGAAGAAGTATTGCGAGTAGTTTCGGAGTAAAGGTTTTAAAAAATATGAATTTTTTTTACAAAGCAAAAACAAAGGAAGGGAAAGTAATTGAAGGAGTTCTCGAATCAGTCGATAAGTTTGCCCTTTCTCGGGAACTTCGTTCACGAGGGAGTGTTCCTACTCATATTTGGGAACAAAAGGAAAATATTTTTAGTGTAGACAAAGTGTTTCAGAAAATTTTTGGAAAAGTTGGGGTGCAAGACCAAATTATTTTCACAAAAAATTTAAGCGGAATGATAAAAGCCGGTCTTTCTCTCTCTAGAGCAATATCCGTTTTAAAAAAACAAACAAAAAATCAAAAATTTAACGAAGTCTTAACTGCTTTTGGGGATGAAATAAATTCTGGAGGAACGTTGTCGTCGGGACTGGCAAAATATCCAAATATTTTTTCAAAATTATTCGTATCGATGGTTCAAGCAGGAGAAGAATCAGGAAATTTAGCTGGAGCGCTATCGGAAGTAGGGGCAAACTTGGAAAAATCCCATGCTTTAACAAAAAAAGTAAAAGGAGCGCTGATTTATCCAGCGGTCATTCTTTCGGCCATGGTATTGATTGGAATATTGATGCTTGCATTCGTGGTGCCGACGCTTGCCAAGACATTTAAAGACGTGGGAGCCGCTTTGCCTGCTTCGACAAAATTTATTATTTTTTTAGGAGATTTTTTTTCTCATCATTTAATCTTGGCACTAACTTTCATTATCATATTTGTTGGGGGAATGTGGTGTTTGGCAAGAGCTAGTTTTTTGGCGAAGTATGTTGACTATATCGTTCTTCAAATTCCGGCAATCGGCAATATGGCAAAAGAATTGAACACTGCCAGGACTGCTCGCACGATTTCTTCACTTCTTTTATCTGGAGTTCCGATTGTCAGATCAATTGAAATTACCGAAAATGTGGTTCAGAATGTTTACTACAAAAATGTTTTGAAGGAAGCAAAAACCGCGATTGAGAAAGGGGCTCCTTTTTCCGAAGTTTTTATTTCTAGCCCTAAATTGTACCCGGTAATGATGGCGGAGATGGTACAGGTAGGAGAAGAAACAGGAAAGCTTTCAGACATGCTTCTGCAAGTTGCATTGTTTTATGAAGAAGAAATCGAGAGTAGAACCAAAAATCTTTCGACAATTATTGAACCATTTTTGATGATTATAATTGGAAGTGCGGTTGGCTTTTTTGCACTTTCTATAATTACTCCGCTTTACTCGGTGATGAATAATATAAAATAATGAAAAATTTTTACAAAAAAGGAATAACGATTTTGGAAATTATAATTGTAATCGCAGTCGTTGGAATTCTGGCAAGGGTTGTGTACCCGCAGCTGGTCAAGATAAAACAAACTCAAGTTTTAAAAAATGCTTCAGAAGATATTATCTCTGCTTCAAATAAAGCGAAGTCTGAAACTCTGGCTTCGCTTGATTCATACAATTACGGTATTCATTTTCAGGTTGATAAGATTATAATTTTTAGAGGGACTTCTTATGTGTCTAATGATGCAAATAATGAAATAATAGACATTATTTCTCCTGCAAGTATTTCAACCATAAGCTTATCAGGAGGGGGCACTGATTTTTACTTTAATCGGCAAAGTGGCACGCCCAATAAAAATGGCTCAGTAGTGGTTTCGATTGCCGGAGATTCCAATTTAACAAAGACGATTACTATTTCAGCTACCGGGTCGCTTAGTGTAAATTAAAAGTGAAAAATTTATTTAAAAAAAAGAATAATGGATTTATGATGGTCGAAGTGGTAGTAGCGATTGCGATTATTACCACATCCATTTTTGCTTGCATGGCGGTTTCAAACCGAGCAATCAGCGTGTCTAAACAAGCGCTCCATATGACTCAAGCGAATTTTCTTTTAGAGGAAGGAGCGGAAGCAGTTAGAATTATTCGAGATACAAACTGGACAAATATTTCAAGCTTAAATACGGCTACTTCCTATTATCCAACTTATTCCGCTGGGGCTTGGACTTTACCCACGACCAGTTCGCAGGTTGGTATTTTTACAAGGAAAATAAATATTGCAGCAGTGAATCGAGTCGCTGGGACTGATGATATTTCAGGGAGTGGTACAGATGACCCAGGGACAAAACTTATAACGGTGACTGTTTCTTGGGTCGAAGGTGGCCAAACGATGTCTAAATACTTGAAGTTTTACATATTAAATATTTTTTAATGACTAGTAAAAAAAATAAACAATTGAATAAGGGAGCCTCGATTATTGAAACTCTTTTTTATGTTGTTATTTTTGTCATAGTTTCGATTGCGGTAATTAATGCGATGATTGTGATGACTAAATCTTTTAAAGAAACAAAA
This sequence comes from uncultured bacterium, assembly GCA_903869825.1. Lineage (GTDB taxonomy): Bacteria > Patescibacteriota > Minisyncoccia > Phycocordibacterales > UBA9973 > UBA9973. The sequence continues at coordinate 50,546 of CAIQAL010000016.1, read as the reverse complement.
GTGCAAAGAGAAATTGCACAGGCCTCAGAAATATTGGAAAGAATTTCCCGTGAAATAAGAGGGGCATACCATATTGAGACTCTTACGGGCACGAACTATTTGAAGCTCGACACAAAAGATGATGCTGGAGCAAATAAAACCGTTGAGTTTAACTTCACGGGAAATAACATCAGTCTACTTGAAAATAGTACCGTTGCCGGTAATTTGAATGGCCCGAACATAAAAGTGCAAAGTCTTACCTTTACTCAATTGACGGACCCAAACGGGCAAGCATTGAAGATTGTTCTTACTATTCAGGCGGCAGATGACGTTCAGACGAGGAATTTTGATTTTTATGATACTGTTGTTTTACGGGGAAGTTATTAATTAAAAAAAATGAAACAAAAAATAAAAACAAATGGCGGGGCAGCGATGTTGATAATGGTAGTCTTTTTTCTTTTCATTTCTTTGGCAATTATTTCAGGATTAGTCTCTCCTTCAGTACGAGAAGTACAATCTGTTGCAGAAAATTTAAATTCAAAAAAATCGTACTTTTTGTCTGAGTCTGGGGCGGAAGATGCGATGTATCGTATTTTAGCTGGTAAAAATATTGGAACTAGTGAAACGATTACGCTTGATTCAAATACTACTACCACTAACATTACTACTACCGTTAATCAGAAAGAAATAATTTCTCTCGGAAGTGTTAAAAATTTTCAAAGAAAGGTAGATATGATTCTCCAAGAAGGAGCCGGGGTTGGATTCAATTACGGAATTCAATCCGGGAATGGTGGGTTTATTCTTGACGGAGGATCTAAAATTATTGGAAATGTCTATTCAAACGGGAACATTCAAGCTAACAACAAAATAACCGGCACGGCGATTGCTGCCGGAGGCGCTTCCTTTATCGGAGATAATGCGAATCCAAATGATCCGGTAACGATTGGGACATCGGGGGTGGGTGATGCCTGGGCATACAAAGTGGTCGGGGCAAATGTGGCTGGTAATTTGTATTGCCAAGTAAAAGCTAACACAAATAAAGTTTGTAATACCTCGAAAGGAATTCCACCAGCGATTGATATGCCTTTTACTGATGAAAATATTAATGAATGGAAAGCGGAAGGAACAGCCGGTGGGATAATTACTGGTGCTACAAATTGTCACGGCGGATACAGTGGTGGTAATTGTCACGTTGATTGGGCGAATGCCACTTTCGGTCCAGGTAAAATAACCGGGAACCTGGTTGTTGACGGTGGGGGAACTCTTACTTTGACGGGGACTATCTATGTAATGGGGACGATAACGGTTTCAGGAGGAGGCTCAATCAAATTGCCATCAAATTTTAACCAATACAGCGCAACCATTGTTACTGATGGCCAAGTTGTCTTAAGTGGAGGCAGTTACACTGGTTCCGGAGCACCAGGGAGTTATCTTTTTGTGGTCACCACGAATACTTGTTCTGGAAGTAGTTCAGGTTGTGGTTTGTCTGGTAGCAACAATAATGCGCTAACTGTTACTGCAGGATCTGGAGCAATCGCAGTGTGTGCTCAATCAGGAAAGGTTGCCCTAAGCGGAGGAATCACAATAAATTCTGCGACCGGGAAAACTATCTCGGTAACAGGGGGAAGTACGGTAAGTTATGACCAAGGATTGGCGAGCCCGGAATTCCAAAGTGGTCCATCAGGTGGCTGGGGTTTGGCAGGCTGGAAAGAAACAAATTAGGATATGCTAAGATATAAATATGTCTAAAAAAATTATTGTTGCTAATTGGAAAATGAATCCGGTATCTCTCAAAGAAGCGGAAGCACTACTCACCAAGGTTGCAAATAAAAGTAATTTCAAAAAAATCGAAGTAGTAGTTTGCCCGCCTTTTTTGTACTTGGAGAAATTGAATAAAATTTCTAAGAAATTTAAACTCGGTGCTCAAGATGTTTTTTATGAAGAGCGAGGGGCTTTTACTGGAGAAATTTCCGCCCCAATGTTGGTCAATCTCAAAGCAGAGTATGTGATTATTGGACACTCGGAAAGACGGAAGCTTGGGGAAACAAATGCTGAGATAAATAAAAAAATTAAAGCAGCACTCTTTTTTGGGCTGAAGCCAATAGTCTGCGTGGGAGAAACGGAGCGGGATGAAAACCACGAGTATTTTGAAGTGGTGAAAACACAGGTTAAAGAATGCTTGAACGGGATAAATAAAGAGTCGCTTGGAAAATTGGTGATTGCTTATGAGCCAGTGTGGGCCCTCTCTACTACCCTAGAACGAAGAGATGCAACTCCGGCTGATTCGCACGAAATGGTGATTTTTATCAAAAAGATTTTATCTGATAAGTTTGGTGTCAAAACAAAAATGCCTAGAATTATTTACGGTGGTTCCGTAAATGAAAAAAGTGTTTTAGGATTCCTGAAGGACGGGGGAGCGGAGGGGGTATTAACCGGTGCGGCGAGCTTGAACCCTGAGAAGTTTTCAGAAATTATTAAAATAGCGGAAAGTTTGTAATATATGAAATTAAGAAATTTAAAGGAGATGGAGGTTACAGAAAAAACGATTCTTTACCGTGCTCCTTATGATATTGATGTGATAGAAAAAAATGGGGTCTTGGAAGTTTCCGATGATATGCGTATCCGGGCGACTTTACCAACCTTGGAATATTTATTAAAAGAAAATTGTAAAATCGTAATCTTATTTTATGTGGGTCGGCCTGACGGGAAAATAGTGGAAAAATTTAAAACCAATCCTCACGCAAAGAGACTTTCTGAATTGTTAAACAAGCCGGTAGAAAAAGTTGATGATTGTATTGGCTCTGTAATTGCTGAGAAGATTTCAGAAATGAAGTCGGGTGATATTTTAATGCTTGAAAACGTGCGGTTTCATGCCGAAGAAATGACGGATGACGATGCTTTCTCGAAAGAACTTTGCGAAGGAAAAGATTTGATTGTTTTTGATGGTTTTCCCCAAGCACACCGGATGCATTCTTCAACTACAGGAATTGAAAGACATCTGCCGGCAGTCGCAGGACTATATTTGGAAAAAGAAGTGGCGATGCTCTCGGGTTTGTTGGAAAATCCCGGGAGGCCATTTACGGTGATAATTGGGGGGGCAAAAATTTCCGATAAGGTTGAAGCAATTCGTAATTTGCTAAAAATGGCGGACACGATTTTGGTTGGGGGAGCAGTGGCGAATGTTTTTTTGAAAGCACAAGGTAGAGAACTTGGAAGTTCTTTTGTTGAAGATGTTTTTGTCGACAAAGTAAAACGCGAAAAAAAAGATTGGGTAGAGGAAGCCAAGTCCATTCTGTCGTTGGCGGAATCCCTTGGTAAAGAAGTGATTATTCCTACTGATGTAGTTATTTCTGATGGGAAGGAAACAAAAATAATTGATATTACGAAGGAGGGAGTACCAAGCGAATGGATGGCTCTTGATATTGGTCCGGAAACAAGAAAAAAATTCTACGATATTATTTTGAAGTCGAAAACAGTTTTTATAAATGGCCCGATGGGCAAAGCTGGAGACTCAAGATTTTTACCAGGTTCCCAAACAGTAATTGATGCAATGAAAGAGGTTGTTGGAGAAACAATTATTGCTGGAGGAGATACGATAGATACTTTTCGAAAAAATGGAAATTTAGAAAATTATTCTCATATTAGTTTGGCCGGAGGAGCTACTCTTGAGTTTTTAGCTGGGAAAGAATTACCCGCTCTTAAAGCGCTCGAGTAATTTTTTCTATTAGTTCGGTTGTTTGGCCTTCTTGGTATTCTTTGGTTGGGAAATTTTTAAAATTATCTCCTTCATGTCTCGGAATCAAATGCACGTGAAAGTGAGGAACTTCATTGCCGACAACAGAGAGTTGAACATAGTCGCAAGGTAACCCCTTTTTTAAAGCTAACATAATTTTTTTTGCCAAGACAAAAATATTGGCAACAGTCGTATCATCAGTTTCCCACATCCAGACAGAATGTTTTTTAGGAATTATCAAAAGGTGTCCGTCGGAAACCGGGTGAATATCGAGAAATACAAAAAAATCTTTATCTTCATAAATTTTACTTGAAGGAATTTCACCGCTCGCGATTTTACAAAAAATACAGTTTTCCATATCTCAAATATAGCAAAAATTTGGGAATAAAAAAAGAGGATGTCCTTACATCCTCATGTCATTATTAAAATTATATTTATTATTATCAGTTTTCAGAAGACACAAGTGCCTGGAGTTCTTGCACTTCCCTCCTGGTGAGAGTGAACGAATGCCTTTTGTTGCATTTTCCATCTCCTGCTTTTGGTCCACAAAGTAGATATCCTCCAGGAATTATTCTTTGTACCCTGGCCACCTCTACTTCAATAGTTTTTTCAAATGATTTTCCCTTTGCGGGCGTAACGGTTATCTTTACTGACTCTTTTCTTGGAAGTCTGTAAAGAATTCCTTTTTCGAGTGGCCCATTTGCGGGCAGAGTAGCAGGAACATGAATCCCGAGGATTGCTTTTTCAGCAGGTTTTTTTGTTGAATCAACCGAATCAACCAAAGGCTTACTCATACTGGTTTTTTTTAAAAATTAATACTCTGTGGATAAACGAATCAAAGAACAAACTTTGACTTCAAATTCATTATACCAAATATCTTGCATATGTCAAAGGAGACATAAATTCAAGTATGCTATACTTTTTTTATGGAAAAATACTCCGAACTACTTCAAACACTTTTGAAAAATCGAGGAATTGAAAATGGAGCCGAAGCTGAAAAATTTTTGAACCCAAATTATGATTTGGAGATGAATGACCCATTTTTAATGCGGGACATGGAGCGTGTCTGTGTTCGGATATATGAAGCAATGGAGGCAGAAGAAAAAATAATTATTTATTCCGATTATGATTGCGATGGGATTCCTGGGGCGGTTATTTTGGTGGATTTATTTGAAAAAGTTGGTTATAAAAATTTTGAAGTCTACATTCCGATGAGAAATTCGGAAGGCTATGGACTCAACATGGATGCAATAAAAGAATTTGCAGGTAAAGGAATAAAATTATTGATTACCATTGATCTTGGAATTACGGCGGTGGCGGAAGTTGCCCAGGCGGAAGTGGATGGAATTGAAACAATAATTACTGACCATCACGTGCCACCGGAGGTCTTGCCTCGAGCATATGCAATCTTAAATCCCAAAGTAGATAACTATCCGGAGAAAATGTTGTGTGGCGCCGGGGTTGTTTTCAAACTTGCTCAAGCCTTTGTAAAAAAATATGGAGAATTTTTTGAGATAAACGAAGGTTGGGAAAAGTGGTTACTTGATATGGCAGGACTCGCAACACTTTCAGATATGGTGCCACTGTTGGGAGAGAACAGATTAATCGCGAGTTTTGGAATGAAGGTTTTAAGAAAATCTCCTCGTCCCGGACTTCAAAAACTTTTGGCCAAAATGAATATTGACCAAAGATATATCACTGAAGACGACATTGGGTTTATGGTAGTGCCTAGATTAAATGCCGCCTCCCGGATGGATGATCCAATGCGGGCATATGAACTTTTGGTAACCAAAGACGAAGTCGAGGCAGGAACCTTGGCTGCTCACTTAACAAAAATAAACGATGAAAGAAAATTAATTGTGGCAGGAATGATGCGCGAAGTGAAGAAAAAATTTGAAGGCAGAGAGCAGGGGGAAGTGATTGTTATTGGTAATCCAAAGTGGCGGGTCGGAGTGCTCGGGCTTGTAGCGGGAAAAATTGCCGACGAGTACCAGAAACCAGTTTTTGTTTGGGGCAGAGATGAGAATGATTCCATTAAAGGTTCATGTCGCTCCGATGGGTTAATTTCGGTGGTTGAACTAATGGCGGGGGCTAAGGAACATTTTAAAGAATACGGTGGACATGATGGAGCGGGAGGTTTTACAGTGCTTGATGAAAAAATACACAAACTTGAAGAAGTGCTTTCTGATTTTTATAATAAGCTGAAGCAAAAAGAAAAAATTGGAAGTAGTGCTTGCTCCATTCAAGTAGCCGACCTTTCTTTTGTGAATATGAAAAACTACCGGGAAGTAGAGAAGTTGGCGCCGTTTGGTATCGGTAACCCGAAGCCTGTTTTTCTGTTCTCGCAAATTAAAGTGGGGAACATAAAAAAATTTGGGAAGAATGGTTCCGAGGAACATCTCGAGATTACTTTTTCAGACGAAAAGAATAACAAAGCGAAAGCAGTTTCTTTTTTCTCAACTTGTGAGTCATTTAACACGGTAATCGCCGAAGGAAAAAAGATAAATCTAATGGCAACATTCGATCTCTCCCACTTTCGAGGACGGGAAGAACTTCGTTTGAGGATTGTTGAAATATCAAGTACAATATAAGAACTTATGAAAAAGAATGAAGTCATAATTTATACTGACGGTTCATCTCTCGGGAATCCAGGTCCGGGAGGCTGGGGAAGTGTAGTATTGTTTCCAGACGAAAAAGTTATTGAGCTTGGCGGAAGAGAAAAAGAATCCACTAACAATCGGATGGAAATGACAGCGGCGCTTGAGGCATTAAAAGAAATTTCGAAAAGAAAATCAACAGCAAGAAAAATTATTCTTCACACTGATTCATCATACCTCTTGAACGGCATTACAGTGTGGGTATATGCCTGGCAGAAAAACAATTGGCTGACGAAAACGAAAGAGCCGGTTTTAAACAAAGATCTTTGGGAAGAACTTTTTAAACTTGATTTTAGTTTGAAAACAAAATATGAAGTTCTTTGGGAAAAAATTTCAGGACACTCCGGAGTTCATTTGAATGAAAGGTGTGATGTGATAGCCACGAGTTTTGCCGGGAACAACACCACAATACTCTTTAGAGGAAACTTGAAAGATTACGAAAAACTTTTTGGAAAAATTCCTACCAATCATGCTGTTGGAACAGTGTCGGGAGTTGCCAAGAAAGCAAAATCAAAAAATGCCGGGAAAGTAGCTTTTGCTTATATTTCGGCAGTTGAAGGGAAGGTGCATTCGGATAAAACCTGGGCGGAATGTGAAAAGCGGGTAAAGGGTAAATCGGGTGCCAAATACAAGAAAGTATTTTCAAAAGAAGAAGAAAGTGACTTGGTTGCCGAGTGGTCCTTAAAATTATTACTTTAAATTTTGAAGGACATAAAAAGATAAAATCTTTTTATGTAATATGTTTTGGTTTTATTTTTTGGGTACTTTTGCTGTCGCTTGTTGCTCTCCCCTCGAATGTTTTGACCTTGCGATTTATCCCGTTTACTATGTTACTCGGGTTTCTCACCGGGTTCGTCGGTTTATTTTGGTATATTTTTGCATTACGAACTTTCGGTAATCAGTTTCTTTTCCAATCTTTCATTTACTTCATTCTCCATACCGAACTTTCCACTCCTTATCACTCTCGCTATGTATGCGTATTTTATCTACAGTCTCCTCGGTCGAGAAATCAAAAAGTTTTTACTTTTGAGCCTCTATAAAATTTTTCTCAATCACCTCCCAATTGAGGTTATCAAAAAAAGCATCAATGTATTTTTTCTTTTCGGAAGTTGGATAATCATAGACATATGCATGTTCCCACATATCAATACAAAGTATCCATTTGAGGCCATTTAATTGGCCCATATGTTGCTCGTCAATCCAAGTTGGCAGTAACTGTTTTGTTTCGTGGTCCCAGCAAAGAACTGCCCAGCCGATACCCCTAGTAATAGCCAAAGTTTTAAATCCGGCGATAGCTGCAGCAAAAGAAGGAGCTACACCTTCGAGTGCTTTCTTAAAATGAGAACCCTCCGGCAGAAGTTTTGGTCCCCCTTCCAAAGACCGGAAATAATATTCATGATTGCGCATGCCGTTAAACTCAAAACCAATCCGGCGTTGGAGCTCACCTATCACTTGTGCATTTTTTTCCTGGTCCATCATATATTCTCTCAACTTTTCAAATATCGAGTTAATGTTTTTTACATAACCCGCATAAAGCTTCAGATGCTCTTCTATGTTTTTAGCAGAGAGACCTTTTAATTCCCCAATATTAAATTTTAGTTCTTTAAATTTTTCCATTAATGTATTATACCCTAACTCAATTAAGAATTGATGAATTTAGTGTTAGAATTATTCTACGCTCGGGAAAGCAAAAAATTTTTATTTATTTGTTTTCACTTTTTTCTTCTAATTGGGATAACCTATCTTTATCTCGATTGGTAAAGCTCCCATCGTAAGTTTACTTTTGCCATGCCTGATACAAGGAAAGGTGATGCGCTTTTTGTCGAGCCATCGATCGGAACGCAAGTGCTTATCGATGCCAGTTCGCCCGGGGAAATTTTCGTCGGAATTTTTCAGGACTGTTTCTCCGAAGGCCATATTCATTTCGGTCGGGGAAGATAATAAATATGGACATTTGATTGAAGAAATTCTAAGTTCACTTACCCAATTTAAGGTGAAAATACTCCGAACGGAACAGCTTGGTACAATCATAATAAAATGTGATAAGATAGAATTATGCAAGACAAACAAATAGAAAAACTTATAAAAGCGGAGGCGAAAAGGCAATCAGAGGGGCTGGAACTCATTCCATCTGAAAACTATGTTTCCGAAGATGTATTAAAAGCGAACGGTTCTATTTTTACCAATAAATATTCCGAAGGATATCCGGGACGCAGATATTATGGCGGACAAGATTTTACCGACCAAGTGGAAAGGCTCGCAATAGAACGAGTTTGTAAATTATTTAAATGTAAATTTGCGAATGTGCAACCGCACTCCGGTGCGCCGGCAAACTTGGCGGTCTATGCAGCCTTACTTGCGCCCGGGGATACAATTCTCGGAATGGATTTATCTCACGGAGGACATTTGACTCACGGGCATCCGCTCACTCTGCCGGCAAAGATTTATAAATTTGTCGGTTACAAAATGAAAAATATTGAAACTGGCGAAATTGATTATGAAGATCTTCGCCGAGTAGCCTTGGAAACCAAACCAAAAATTATTTTAGCCGGTTTTTCCGCTTATTCTCGTAACTTGGATTACAAAAAATTTGTCGCGATTGCGCACGAAGTCGGAGCAGTGACGATGGCAGATATGGCGCACATTGCCGGATTGATAGCTGCTGGGGTACTCAGGAATCCATTTCAGGATGGTTTTGATATCATTACTTCCACTACCCATAAAACTCTTCGCGGACCACGCGGAGGAATAATTTTAACTCGGGACAACGAAGAAATTGCAAAGAAAATCGATAAGTCCGTTTTCCCTGGAATTCAAGGGGGTCCGCATATGCACACGATTGCTGCGAAAGCGGTGGCTTTCGGTGAAGCGATGAAACCGAAATATAAAAAATACGCGACTCAGGTTTTGAAAAATGCGAAAGCGATGGAGGCTGTTTTCAAAAAAAATAATGTCCGGATGATCGGTGGTGGTACCGACAACCACCTTATTTTGGCTGATGTTTTCGGTTCACTCGGAGTGACTGGAAAAGAAGCACAGACTGTGCTTGATGAAGTAGGAATAACTCTCAATATGAATTCGGTTGCGGGTGATACCCGAAAACCGATGGATCCTTCAGGGATTCGCTTTGGAACGCCGGCCATTACGACTCGAGGTTTTAAAGAGAAAGAATGCAAACGAGTGGCGGAACTAATGCTCCTAGTTCTCAAAAACAAAGACAATAAGAAAATAAAAGACGCAGCTCACAAAGAAATCAAATCTCTTGCCAAAAAGTTTCCAATACCAAAGCGGTTTGTGTAAAAAAATGATTGAAGTTGAAAGAAAATTTCAGCCTACCGAGGAACAACTAGAAAAACTCTTGGAAGGGGCGGAATTTTTAGGTGAAAAAATAATCCATGACATATATTATGATTATCCTGATTTTAGATTTTTTACTAATCAAACAAGATTTCGAAGAAGAAACAACTCTTTTGAATTGAAAATAAAAAAAACAGTCGGTGCCCACATAGAGATCGAAGAAGAAGAAGAAATAAAAAAATATTTAAAGGCCGAAGATTTGGAAGAATTTGTTAAAAAAAATTTGATACTGGTTACCGACTACACAAACAAGCGGAAAGAATACAAAAAAGGTGAGTTCAAAATCGATTTTGACGAAATGGATTTTGGTTACAGATTATGCGAAATTGAGTTAATGGTAGAAAAAGAAGAAGAAATAGAAAATGCGCAAAATAAAATTATAAATTTTGCAAAAGAATATAATCTTGAATTAAAAAAATTACCGGCCAAGCGCATGGAATATTTAAGGCTATTTAAGCCAGAAATTTATAAAAAAATTAAAGGGAAAGAAGAATAAATCCTATGACTGAAGGACAAAAGGGGAATGCGTTAATAATTTCCGAAGGGTTGATTTGGTCTTTGTTCCCGATAGTCACAATCCTTGGTTTAAAAGGGACCTCAAGTATCGTCGGTTTGTTTTGGGCGACATTTTTTTCTGCTTTATTTTTTTTGGCTATAATAATTTATAGAAATAAATGGAGCGAATTCAAAAACTTACAAATTTGGAAATACTCTTTAGGGACATCGATTTTTATTGGGGTTATTTTTTACGGACTATTTTTTTATGGCTTAACGAAAACTGTCTCTGCAAATGGAGCGATTGTCGCTTTGTTTGAAGTTGTAACTTCCTATGTATTTTTTCAAATTATTCACAAAGAAGTGATGCAAAGGAAATATATATTAGGAATTATTTTTGCCACTTGCGGGGCTTTGCTTATTTTTATTCCCAAGTTCGGACATTTTCACAGTGGAGACATTTTTATTTTGTTAGCGACCTTTTCGGCTCCTGTGGGAAACTGGTATCAACAAAAAGCTCGGAACATTGCTTCGAGCGAAACCATGATGTTGATAAGATGCATTCTTACTTTGCCTTTTTTGTTTCTTTTGACTTTTTTTATCGGAACCTCTTCTTTGACCAAGCCGTTAGTTGGGAATAGCTTTTGGTGGCTTCTTTTGAACGGGGTACTTATCTTTGGTTTGTCCAAGCTTCTTTGGGTTGAAGGAATCCACCGGATGTCTGTCACTAAAGCCCTCGCAATCAATGGTTTGTCTCCTCTTTTTACCATAATTTTTGCATGGCTTTTAATTGGAGATTCTCCTAGTCCTGCTCAACTTCTTTCCCTCCCACTTTTAGTGATAGGAGTATTTTTATTAACGAACGTTAAATTTAGCGGAATATTTTTTCTTAACAAAAACAAGCTTTCCTAAAGTAGGATTTTTGCTATTATGTCTATATGACAAAAAAAGGGAAATTAATAGTGATAGACGGCACGGACGGCAGTGGGAAAGCGACCCAGACAGACCTTCTGATTAAACGTCTCAAAAAAGATGGCCGAAAGGTAAAGGTGATAGATTTTCCAAGGTACTATGAGAATTTCTTTGGAGCTTTTACTGGGCACTGTCTTTCCGAACAATACTATAACTTTTTAAAAGTTCATCCCAAGATTGCCTCAATCCCTTTTGCGGCAGACCGCTGGCAATCAAAAGAGAAAATGGAGAGTTGGCTCAAAGATGGATATGTAGTGATTGCGAACCGCTACGTAAGCGCAAACCAGATTCACCAAGGAGGGAAAATAAGCGATACCAGGAAGAGGAATAGTTTTATTAAATGGTTGAATGAAATGGAGTACGAAGTCTTTGGAATTCCACGACCGGATGTAACTTTTTATTTAAGTCTACCAATCGAGGTTGTTTTAAAAATTTTGAAACACAGAGAGAGTAGTCAAATGAAAAGAAAATATTTAAAAAAGAACAAAGATGTTCACGAGAATGACCGTGAGCACTTGGAAAATTCCATCAAAAGCGCGCTTTGGCTTGCAAAAACTCAAAAGAATTGGGCAAAGATTAATTGTTCAGAAGACGGAGAAATTTTTTCCCGGGAAATAATTAATGAAATGATTTATAAAAAAGTTAAAAAAATAGTTAAATAGTATATGAGGATTCCAATCGTAAATGAACAAGATGAAATAATAGGTCACAAAGAAAGAACAGATAGATATATTGAAGAGCTTGTTCGGGCAACTGGGCTATGGGTTACGGACAAAGATGGCAATGTTCTTTTGGCCCAGAGATCTCTGAATCGAAGATATGGCCCGGGTTTATGGGGACCGGCAGCAGGAGGCGTTGTTGAAGAAGGGGAAACACCAGAGACTTGTATGCTAAGAGAAGCGGAAGAAGAAATCGGCCTAAGGGGATTGAAGATAAAACCTGGTCCCAAAATAAGATTAGATGATTGTTTTGCATATTTTTTTACTGTGACTGTTGAAAGCGACTATAAATATAAAAAACAAAACGAAGAAGTTGGGCAATTAAAATGGTTTTCAGAAAAAGAGATAAATGAATTATTGAAAGAGAAACCAGAAATTTTTTTAAATGATTTTAAAAAGTTTATGGAGTTAAAAAAACATGAGAATCAAAATTAAAAAATTAAAAGAAGATGCTCAACTGCCGAAGTACTATCACCCTGGTGACGTTGGGATGGATTTGTATTCGATGGAAGAAGTGACGATACCACCGATGGCACACCACAGATTTTTCCATGGCTTTGCACTTGAGTTTCCAGCCGGGTATGCGGCCATCGTTGCAGATAAATCAAGTATCTCGAAGAGTGGTCTTATTCATATGGGGGGAGTTTTTGATGCGGGCTATCGGGGGGAATACAATACCCACTTGGTAAATTTATCCGATAAACCTTATACTGTAGAAGAGGGAGACAAAGTTTCCCAACTCATAATTTATCCAGTGGCAATAGTAGACTTGGAAGAAGTAGCCGAGCTTTCGGATTCGGCTCGAGGTGAAGGGGCCTTTGGTTCCACCGGGAAAAAATAATGATCGAAGAAAAAATAAAAAATTTAATTAAAGAAGGCCTGAAAGAACTTGGTATAGAAACCAATGAAATTTTACTTGAGCACCCGGCAGATTTGAGTATGGGAGACTACTCGACCAATGTTGCAATGGTTCTTGCTAAAAAAGAAAAACAGAACCCAAGAGTATTAGCAGAAAATCTGGTTGATAAAATGAATAATGGTATTCCAAAAGAAATTTCCAGGATTGAAACCAAGAACGGCTTTATAAACTTTTATTTATCTACGGAATTCTTTGCAAAAAGTGTTGAAGAAATTTTAGAAAAGAAAGAAAATTTTGGTAAAAATAATTGGTTGATGGGGAAAAAAGTAATAGTGGAATACACCGATCCGAACCCTTTTAAAGAATTGCACATTGGGCATTTGATGAGTAATACCATTGGGGAATCAATTTCAAGAATTGTTGAAGCGAGTGGAGCGGAAGTGAAAAGAGCTTGTTATCAAGGCGATATAGGGCTTCACGTCGCAAAGACCGTTTGGGCAATGATGAAAAATAAAATGGAAGGCAGGTTTACCGTTTCATATTTGGGAGAAATGTATGCGAAAGGATCAAGAGCATATCTTGAAAGTGAAACAGAAAAAAAGGAAATAGAAGAAGTAAACAAAAAAATATATCAAAATGACCAAGAAATTTGCGAAAAATTTTATTTGCCTGGCAGAAAAGTTTCTCTCGACTATTTTGAAACGATTTACAAAAAGCTTGGCACGAAGTTCGACTTTTATTTTTTTGAAAGCGAGACAGGGATACTCGGAAAAGATATTGTTGAAAAAAATATTGGAGATGTTTTTGAAAAAAGTGAAGGAGCGATTGTGTTTAAGGGAGAGAATTTTCATCCAAGTCTTCACACCAGAGTGTTTGTAAACAAAGAAGGGTTGCCGACTTATGAAGCAAAGGAGCTTGGCTTGGCCAAAATTAAATACGGGGAATATCCATATACCAATTCAATTGTGATTACGGGAAACGAAGTGAATGATTATTTTCGAGTGCTCTTGGAAGCGATGGAGCAGGTTTTCCCTGACTTAGCAGAAAAAACAAAACATATTTCACACGGAATGTTACGACTCCCGACCGGAAAAATGTCATCGCGCACGGGGGACGTTGTCACCGCGGAATCATTGCTTTTCCTTATTTCAGAAAGGGTGCTTGAAAAAATAAAAGAAACAAATAGGGGAGACATGGGAGTTGTATTTGTAAATCAAGTGGCGGTCTCAGCCCTCAAATATTCTATTTTGAAAAACGCCATCGGTGGAGACATTATTTATGATTTCGATAAATCAATTTCTTTTGAAGGAGACTCAGGTCCATACTTGCAATATTCGTATGCCCGAGCGAAATCTATTTTAGAAAAGGCCCTCGAAGAAAAAATTGTTTCTAATAATTTAATTCCTAAAGAATGGCAAACAACTGAAGTTGAGAAAATTATCTATCGTTTTCCAGAAATAGTTTCTCGCAGTGCGGAAGAATTTGAACCTCACTATATAGCAGTTTATTTAACTGAAATTGCTCGAGCCTTTAATGCTTTTTATGGCAGCACAAAAATCGTTGATAAAGATAATTTAGATTCGGGATATAAAATCGCTCTTACCGAAGCTTTTTCTATTGTAATAAAAAATGGGCTGAAGCTTCTAGGGATTGAGGCACCAGAAAGAATGTAACCTTTATTTATAAAATGACAAGCAAGACTCCAAAATTTGATAGTGCCTTAAATAAGGTTTTGGAAACTCTTGTTCCTCATGCCCGAAAATGTAAATGGCAGGGAGTACATAAATATTGCGAAGGGGAATTTAATCTTGAAGAAACAGACATTAAACTATTAAAAATTCTTCGTGTGCCACCGCCAAACTTTTGTCCAACCTGCAGAAGGATGCGCAGGTTGCCTTATATGGCAATGTCACACCTCTTTAAAATCAAGTGTGATGTTCCAGGGCACAATGAAATGATGATTTCAATTCTTCCAGAGGAGTGTCCATTTCCCGTTTATGATTATAAGTATTTTATTGGTGATGAATTTGATGCACTTTCTTTTGGGATTGAATATAAAAAAGGAGATAGCCCACTAGAAACGTTGTTTGATCTTCGTAAGAAATTTCCTATGCCGTCATTTTTGAATCGTGACCCGTCTTCTATAAATAGTGATTATTCAAATGGCGGACGTAATACAAAAAATGTTTATTATGCTTTTGGTTGCTATAATGCTGAAGATGTTTGGTACTCTGCCATGCTTCATAGGGTACGTAATGTTATGGACTCTATGATTTTAGATGATTCAGAATTTATATATGAGGGGGCGTCTTCGAATCACATTTATAAATCATCATTTTTTATTTTTTCCAATAATTGTCTCGAGAGTATGTTTCTTTTTGATTGCCGTAATTGTCAGAACTGTTTTGGTTGTGTAAACTTAAGAAATTCAAAATATTGTATTTGGAATGAACAATATTCGAAAGAGGATTATGAAAAATTTATTGCTTCAATTTATCCGCTCTCGCATGATGACTTGGTTACTTATGAAGAAAAATTCTGGAAATTAGTCAGAAGTCTTCCCATGAACGGAACCAGGAACATTGCCTCAACTAATGTTTCTGGTGTAAATATAAAAAATTCCAGGAATTTATATAATGTGATTGACGCGAATGGTTCAGAAAATGTTCGACATGCGGATGCGGCAATTAACCATAAAGACTCAATGGATTTTCTGTTTTCTGGAGGGCATGCAAGTTCACTTTACATGACCACCAATGTTGGTTCGCAATCGAGTAATATAAGGTTTTCCGCGTCCTCTAAGTATTGTGTTGATTGTGATTTTGTTTTTAATTCGAAAAATTTAACAAATTGTTTCATGTGTTTTGGTCTTCAAAATAAATCCTATTGTATTTTAAATAAACAATATGAAAAAGATGAATATTTTAGAATGCTTGATGAAATAAAACTCGAGATGCTTGGAAGAGGAGAGTATAGCGATGGAGTTGGTCTGAATTTTTGTGCCCAAGCTTATAATGTTTCTTTGGCTCAAAATGGCTATCCGTTAAGCGAAGAGGAAGTTAAGAAAATTGGTGGTTATACCGCCAAAGATCCGGAGACAAATGTTGGCAACACGGAAATAGTAAAATACTCGGATTTGCCAAAAACAATTAATGAGATTACTGATGATATCGTTAGCAAAGCAATATTATGTGAAAAAAGCGGAAAACCTTTTCGAATAACTCAGTCAGAACTTGAATTTTACCGAAGAACCGGATTACCTTTACCGAATATCCATCCACTCCTCCGAATGAGAAGGAGGTTGAATCTTGTTAAAACTGGCAAAAAATACAAAGCAGTCTGTGTAAAATGCAATAAAGAAATTGAAACAGTCCTTAATCCAAGTGAAAATTTTATTTTTTATTGTGATAAATGCTATCAGCAAGAAGTTTTCTAAAGATTTTCCTTCTTGCAATTTTCTCCCAATATAGCTATCCTATATGTAGGCGTTGAAGGGGCAATCACCTCAGAGCCTTAGGAAGAAAGTTTATCTCGCAATGGGCGTGGCAAACCAGTAGAACCTAATAAAATGAGAAGTAATCAAGGTGGTACCACGGGGAAACTCGTCCTTGTATAACAATTTTAATATTGTTGTACGGGGACGAGTTTTTTTAATTATTAACAAATATTTTTATGGAAAAAGAAGAAACAAAAAACAAACGCGAATCGGCTTTACGAGAAGAAAAAATTCTTGAATTTTGGAAAGAAAATAAAATTTTCGAGAAATCTTTGGAAAAAGAAGCACCAAAGGGCGAGTTTACTTTTTACGAAGGTCCGCCAACCGCGAATGGCAAACCCGGTATTCACCACTTGGAAGCCCGAGCTTTTAAGGATGTTATTCCTCGTTACAAAACAATGCGGGGATATCATGTGCGCCGGAAGGGTGGCTGGGATACTCATGGACTCCCAGTGGAGCTCCAAGTAGAAAAAGAACTCGGGCTAAAATCAAAAAAAGAAATTGAGGAATATGGCGTTGCGAATTTCAATCAAAAGTGCAAAGAAAGCGTTTGGATCTATGTGGACTTGTGGAAGAAATTTACTGAGCGGATTGGTTTTTGGGTGGATCAAAAAAATCCGTATGTCACTTACCACAATGATTACATTGAATCGGTTTGGAATGTAATAAAGGAAACCAATAAACAGGGGTTGCTCTATAAGGATTACAAAGTGGTGCCTTGGTGTCCCAGGTGTGGCACTGGGCTCTCTTCGCATGAACTTGCCCAAGGGTATGAAAATGTAAAAGATTTGTCGGTGTATGTGAAATTTAAAGTGAAAGGACAAAATAATACATATATATTGGCGTGGACTACTACTCCTTGGACTTTGCCTGGGAACGTGGCGCTTGCTGTTGGGAAGGATATTGAATATGTAAAAATAGAAAAGGAGAACGAAATTTTCGTTTTAGCTAAAGCGAGACTTGTCACCATTGAAGGAGAATACAAAATTTTGGAAGAATTAAAAGGCAAAGATTTACTCGGAATTGAATATGAAACATTGTATCCATATTTACAAAATACAATTTTTGAAAGCGAAAAGGGGAAAATGGAAAAAGCTTTTAAGGTTTATCCAGCGAATTTTGTGACAACAGAAGACGGCACCGGAGTGGTACACACCGCGGTGATGTATGGTCAAGATGACTTTGTATTAGGAACTGAAATTGGTTTACCGAAGCATCACTTGGTAGGACTCGACGGGAAGTTTCTACCCGGTACCGATTTTTTGGAAGGTAGATTTGTCAGAGACGAAGCCGTGGCAGTAGATATTATTAAAAATTTAGCGCACCGGGGTTTATTACTTAAAAAAGAAAAATATGAGCACTCATATCCGCATTGTTGGCGTTGTCATACGGCGCTTATTTATTATGCGCGAGATTCTTGGTATATCAGGATGTCCGATCCAAAAATAAAAGCGGGGATGATTGCCGAAAATAAAGAAATAAATTGGGAACCGGACTACATCAAAGATGGGCGTTTTGGAGAATGGTTGCGTGAAATAAAAGATTGGGCAATTTCAAGAGAAAGGTATTGGGGAAGTCCACTTCCAGTTTGGACATGCGAGAAATGTAAAAAAGTGGAAGTGGTTGGGAGCGTGGAAGATTTAAAAGCTAAAACAAAAAAATCCGGTAATCAGTATTTTGTAATCCGGCACGGAGAAACGGACAGCAATCTAAAAGGGAAAATAAGTTCAATAGTTGGCGATGTTGATCACTTGACGGAAAAAGGAAAGAAAGAAGTTTTGGCTACGTTGAGTGTCCTTAAAGATAAAAAAATAGATTTGATTATCGCGTCGGATTTTATGAGAACAAAAGAAACTGCCGAGATAATAAAAAAAGATCTCGGAATCTCTGATGAAAATTATGTTTTAGATGAAAGAATTCGTGAATTGTGCACTGGTGTTTTCGATGGAGAAACTTGGAAAGAGTATTTTGCTCTCCGTAATGAAAAAGATTGGTATGATTTCAAACCTGAAAAAGGAGAATCCTGTAAAGATATGAAGTTCAGAATGACTAGTTTTCTTTATGACCTTGAAAAAAAATATAAAAATAAAAAAATTCTAGTTGTCACGCACGAAGGTCCTGCCAAAGTGCTTTTCTTGGGGGCAGAGGGATTAAATGATTTAGAGACAGCACAACAATTGGAAAACAATAAAATATCTTTCGAAAATGCCGAAATGAAAGAATTGAATTTTATTCCGCTTCCTCATAATGAAAACTACGAACTTGATTTGCACAAGCCATACATTGATGAAGTGAAACTTGTTTGCACCCACGCCACGGCGGGGCAAGCTTGCGGGGGAAGTCTTGTTCGAACCAAAGAAGTGATGGATGTCTGGCTCGACTCAGGAACGATGCCTTTTTCGCAAGACCACTACCCATTTGAAAATAAAGATTTAGCCTATCCGGCGGACTTTATTTCCGAGGCGATCGATCAAACTCGTGGTTGGTTCTACACCTTACATGCGGTGGGAGTTTTGATGGGCAAAGGGAAAGCATATAAAAATGTTATTTGCCTAGGACTTCTTTTGGATGCCGCCGGTAAAAAAATGTCTAAATCTGTCGGAAATGTCGTGGACCCCTGGAGCATGATGGATAAATATGGAGTGGATACACTTCGGCTTTGGATGTATTCGGTCAACCAACCAGGTGAGTCAAAAAACTTTGATGAGAAAACAGTGCTTGAACTTCATCGTCAATATTTCGGCTTGCTTTATAACGTACTTGCGTTCTATGAGCTTTATCGGGACCAAGAATTGGAAAAATTAGAATACAAAAAATCCAAAAATATTTTGGACGCTTGGATTATTGCTCGACTTGATGAACTAAATGTTCTTACGGTAGAGAATCTGGACAATTATAAATTGTTGGAACCAACTCGGGCAATCAAAGATTTTATCGGAGACTTGTCCACCTGGTATTTACGGCGTTCGCGAGACAGAATCAAAGATGGTGACAAAGAAGCAAAACAAACTTTGTATTTTGTCTTGAAGACTCTGGTAAAAATAATGGCACCATTTGCTCCGTTTACTGCGGAAGATATTTGGCTGAAGTTAAAAAATGACAATGATTCCGAGAGTATCCATTTTGTAGAATGGCCAGAGTTTGATACCCGAAACAGGGAAGTGGTAGAAAAAATGGAAGAAGTTCGCAGAATCGTTTCCTTAGGACTTGAAGCAAGACAGAAAGCGGGGATTAAAGTTCGTCAGCCCCTTGGTATTTTGACCTTTAAAGAATACGTGCTTGAAAAAGAATATACCGCGATCATCAAAGATGAATTAAATGTCAAAATTATTATGACCAATCCCAATTTAGAAAAAGAAATCGAGCTTGATATCAAGATTGATCCGAAACTGAAAGCTGAAGGAAATTACCGTGAACTTGCGCGAGCCATCCAAGATATCCGTAAAAAAGGAGAGTTGACCCCGAGCGATGTGATAACTCTTATTCTTGAGACCAGCGAGGATGGGAAAGAGTTGGTTGAGCAATTTAAAACAGAAATGAAGAAAACTGTTTTAGCGAAGGATATCAAATTTGAATCAAACAGCGGGGAAGAAACGAAGATAAATGATTTGGTTTTCAAAATAACTATCCAAAAGTAAATGAAAAATATCTTAGAGATTTACCAAGAATATAAGATATTGCCAAACTTACAGGAACACATGTTGCGAGTAGCGGCTGTGGCATATCTTATTTGTGATAATTTTGACGAAGTATTACCAAAAAAAGAAATTATCACTGCATGCTTGTTTCATGATATGGGGAATATTATCAAAGTTGATTTTGATTCACCGTCTTTTCCAGAAGAATTTTATGGCTCACTTGGGATAGAATATTGGCAAAAAATTAAGCAAGAATATATAAAGAAGTACGGAGAAGACGAAAACGTTGCTACTAAAGAAATTGCGGAAGAATTAAATTTGCCGAAACAGATTATTGGCATGATTGAACGCATTGGATTTTCTAATTGCAGAAAAAACGAACTTGAAAAGTCATATGAAAATAAAATATGCAACTATTCTGACCTCCGGGTGGGACCTTTTGGAGTTCTTTCCCTCGAAGATCGTATTCTAGAAGGAAACAAAAGATATGCAGGGAGGAAGCATGCTGTTACGTCAGACAGTTTCGAGTCTTTGGTTGGTTCCATCAAGAATGTTGAAAAGCAGATTTTTTCCAAATGCCAAATAAAACCTGAAGATATTACCGATAAAGCCGTAGTTTCAATAATTCTCGAGCTAAAAAATTTCGTGATAGAATAGAGAAATGAAAAACATTTTAGTCGATGCAGTCTATTGTTTTATTATACAAAATGATACTAAGTTCGAGGTTTTTCAGGATATGTTTAAACTGCTTGAAACATATCCAAACAATAAAATAATTTTGACGGGAGCAAATGAGGAACAACAAAAGAAATATGGTATGGAAAATTTACCTTATGATTTTTTTACCCAAAAACACAATCCTGAGAAAAAAGATCGAGAGTATTACAAACTCTTGTTAGAAAAATATAATCTAAGCAAAAATGAAGTAATATATTTTGAACACGATGAAAATGCTGTAAAAAGTGCGCTGTCAATAGGGATAAGTACATATTTTTATGATAACGAAAAGAAAGACTTAATAAGCCTGAAGAAGTTTCTGGATGAAAACCTAAATTAATGCACCATATTTACCATACGGAAGGAATAATCTTGGGAAGTAAAAATTACGGCGAAGCGGGAAAATATTATTTTATTTTTACTCGGGACTTGGGGATGATTTATGCCAGCGCCCAGGGAGTAAGAAAACTTTCTTCCAAACTCCGTTTCATCTTGCAGGATTTTTCTTATCTGAAGATAGATTTTATCCGTGGAAAAGATTTCTGGCGGATAACGAGCGCTTCAAAAACAAATAAATTGGATGGAATAAAAGACCACGAAAAGAAACTGATAATTGTGAGCAATCTTTCTAGCTTATTAAAAAGACTATTGGCAGGAGAAGAAGCAAACGGAATGCTTTTTGCTGATTTGATGAAGGGGCTTTCTTTCTTGGAAAAAACTAACGGTACAGACGAGCTTGAAAGTGTTGAACTTATAATTGTTCTTCGGATTTTAAACAATCTGGGGTACTTGGGAAACGAAGAAGATATAAAGACAATAATGGAGTTGCCTTTTGAAGAAGGTTTAATAATCGAAGCCAAAAAGAAAAGAAGGCAGATATTGTTTCAGATAAATAAAGCTCTCGGGGAGACTCATCTTTAGTCTGTTTAATCATTTAAAAATCTTGTTTAGAATGATATAATGACTAAATGCAAGAAAATGAGAGATTAAACCGAATAGAAGAAATGAAAACAAAGCTGAATAGCAAGAACTACGAAGCTAAAATGCAGTATCACAATAATTTTGAGTACCAGCATGAGGAGGAAGTTCCAGAGTCTTGGAATGAAGAAAAAAGAGACTTTGAGCAAGAAAAAATATTTTCAACAAAATCATCTATGTTTAAAAAATTCTTTATATTTTCAATAATCGTTTTTGTCTTGGCTCTCGGATATGCTTCATATATGTTTTTTGCTGGTGGTAATACCGTCTCCAACAACAACATTGACATTCAAGTACTTGGAAATACTTTTACGGCTGGGGGGGAAGATCTGCCCTTACAGATTGAAATCACCAATAAAAATAGTTCCGCTTTAGTGTTAGCAGACCTTTTGGTTGAATATCCAAAAAGTTCATCCGGCGATTTAGCTGGAGGGGTAGAACGACTTCGAGAATCTTTGGGAACCATTCCTTCCGGAGGGATAAAGACTGACAATATGAAAGTGGTGCTTTTTGGAGAACAAGGAAGTTCCAGGCAAATCAAAATCACACTCGAATATCGAATTGAAAAATCAAATTCTATTTTCCAAAAAGAAAAACTCTATGATGTTTCAATTAGTTCCGCTCCGATTGACCTCTCAATAGATTCTCCGACCGAGGTCAGCCAAAATCAGGACATGACTTTGAAAGTAAAAGCGGTATTAAATGCTACGAAACCATTGTCCAATATTTTAGTGAAGCTTGATTACCCGATAGGTTTTCAGTATAAATCTTCTAACTTAACTCCGACGAATGGCAATAATGTTTGGAGTTTGGGAGATATGCTTCCAGGAACACAAAGAGAAATAGAAATAACAGGTCGGATGGTAGATGTTTCGGATGGGGAAGAAAAAACCTTTCATGTATTTTCCGGTTCGGAGAGCAACACAGACAAATCAATGATTGGGATTGTGTTTAATTCCTTAGGACAAACAGTAACAATAAAAAAACCTTTCATCGATGCCAGGTTAGTAATAAACGGAGTGTATCAAAGCGAATATGCTGTTGATTCTAGTACCGACGTGTCTGGTGAAATAAACTGGGTAAATAATTTGGATACTAAAGTGAACGATATGGTTATCACTGCAAAAATTTCCGGCAATGCAGTGGATCGAAAAACAATTGTAAGCCAACAAGGTTACTACAATTCTTCCACCGATACTATTTCTTGGGACAAAAACTCTGAAACAAAATTTTCAGAAATTAATCCTGGAGATTCCGGTTCGGTTAATTTCTCTCTTTCGCCACTTTCACTTTTCTCTGCTGCAGGGGGCATGTTACAAAGCCCAACTATCCAGATAGACGTTTCTATTTCAGCCAAGCAACCGCTTGAAGGAAATACTGTTCAAAACTTAGTTAATTCTGAAACTAAAATTGTGCGGGTAATTTCAAACGTGGGTCTTTCCACCAAAGCCTTATATTATTCTGGGGCCTTCAAAAATAGCGGAACAATTCCTCCAAAAATTGAAAAAGAGACCACTTATACCATTGTTTGGGCACTCTCTAATACAGCCAATAATGTTTCAAATACTGAGGTTCGCTCAACACTGCCGTCTTGGGTTAGTTTCGTCGGACCAATATCTCCTCCAACCGAAGATCTAACTTATGATGCTACCTCAAGACAAATTTTATGGAAAGTGGGAGGAGTTCCAAGAGGAACCGGCATTACCGATACGGACCGAGAAGTAAGTTTCCAAATCGGGTTTATCCCATCGCTCTCGCAATTAGGAATGATGCCGACAATCATTAACGATACAGTTTTGACTGGGCACGATGATTTTGCTAAGGTTGATGTGAGAGTAAATAGAGGAGCGCTCTCTACTTTACTTCTTGATGATCCGACCTTTACTCCCGACGGAGCAAAGGTAACCGAATAAAAATATGGTGGAAAATAATAAAAAAGAAAATGCAAAGAAAACTGATGAGCTAATGGAGAAAATTGTTTCGCTTTGTAAAAGGCGCGGTTTTATTTTTCCTGGCTCCGAAATCTATGGTGGGTTGGCGGGAACATATGATTGGGGGCATTTTGGAGTAGCCCTTAAAAATAATGTTAAGCAAGCTTGGTGGAAAAAATTTGTGGATTCTCGTCGGGATATGTATGGCATTGATGCGGCAATTTTAATGCGGCAAGAAGTTTGGCAAAATGCCGGGCACGTAGAGAATTTTGCAGACCCGATGGTGGAATGTCCCAAATGTAAATCTAAATTTAGAGCAGATCAGTTAGAAAATTTTAAAAAACATGGGAATATGGAATTATGTCCGAACGACGGGGAAGTACTTGGATTACCTAGTCAGTTCAATATGATGTTCCAGACGAAAATCGGAGCATCGGAGGATTCTTCGGCTATTTCATATTTACGTCCGGAGACAGCCCAAGGAATGTTTGTTAATTTTAAAAACACAGTGGACGCTTTTCACCCGAAGCTTCCTTTTGGCATGGCTCAAATCGGAAAAGCATTCCGAAATGAAATAACTCCAAGAGATTTTATTTTTCGGGTGCGGGAGTTTGAACAAATGGAAATAGAATATTTTATTCGTGCTGAGGATTGGGAGAAATATTTTGAATACTGGCGTGGCGAGATGCTCGATTGGATGGAAGAAGTCGGTATTGATATGGCAAAAATTCACGAAATAGAAATTCCGGACGGAGAGCGAGCACACTATTCGAGTCGGACCGTTGATTTTGAATTTGAATATCCTTTTGGGCAAAAAGAACTTTTTGGTTTGGCTTACCGAACTGATTTTGATTTAAAAAGCCATAAGCTTGAATACATTGATGAGGAGATAGGAGGAAAGATTGTCCCGCATGTGATTGAACCGACCTTTGGAGTTGATAGAGCGATATTATCCCTTTTGCTTTCAGCTTATTCAGAAGATGAAAAAGAAGGAGAAATTCGTTCTTATTTGAAATTTAAACCTTCCATTGCGCCAGTCATTTGCGCGGTTTCCCCACTTCTTAAAAACAAACCAGAACTTGTGGAATATGCGAATACAAAAGTCTTCGCGCCACTCAAAGCAGAATTCGGCCGAGTAATCTGGGATGACAATGGCAATATTGGGAAGCGCTATCGCAGACAGGATGAAATCGGTACCCCATACTGTATTGTAATAGACTTTGATACTCTCTCTGACAATACCGTGACCATCCGCGATCGGGATACTGGGCAGCAAGAAAGAGTGGAGGTTTCGGAACTAATTAACTTTATAAAAAATAAAATCTAAGATGCAAAAAGGAGTTGATTTTGTTGCAGTTACTGTCTCTTACGTTTGCCACGACGGCAAAGGGAATTATTTGATGAACAAGAGAGGCAAGAATTGCCGAGATGAGCACGGAAATTGGGATTTTGGAGGAGGAGGGTTAGAGTTGGACGAAAGTGTTGAAGAGTGTCTCCAAAAAGAAATCAAAGAAGAATTTGGAGTTGCACCAATCCAGTATTCATTTTTGGGTTATCATGATGTTTTCCGCAATTTTAATGGTGTGGATACTCATTGGTTGGCATTGGAATTTTTAGTGTTGGTTGATCGTAATAAAGTAGTGAATGGCGAACCGCACAAATTTGATGAAATAGGATGGTTTAGATTAGATAATCTCCCGAGTCCTCTTCACTCAGCCGTGCCAACGATATTAGAAAAGTTTAAGGATAAGTTAAAATAAAATTATGAAATACATAAAAAAAGTTTTAAAGAATGGTTTGCGAGTGGTGACTGTGCCGATGAAGGACAATCCGACTGCGACGGTTTTGGTGTTAGTAGAAGCTGGCTCAAAGTATGAAACCAAAAAAGTAAATGGTATTTCACATTTCTTGGAGCATATGTGCTTTAAGGGAACAGAGAAAAGACCGAAAGCGATTGATATTTCCCGTGAGCTCGATGCTATCGGGAGTCAATATAATGCTTTTACTGCACAAGAATATACCGGTTACTATGCCAAGTCCGATGCGAAACATTTCAAAAAAATATTTGATATTGTTTCCGATATTTATTTGAATTCTACTTTCCCGAATACGGAAATGCAAAAAGAAAAAGGAGTGATTATCGAAGAGATAAATATGTACGAAGACATGCCACCGCGCCACGTGCAAGATTTATTTATGGGGCTCTTGTACGGTGACCAACCAGCCGGATGGAATATTGCGGGAGAAAAGAAAAATATTTTAGAAATGAAGCGGGACGATTTTGTTGCTTACAAAAAAACTCACTATGTGCCGGAGGCAACGACTATCGTCGTAGCCGGACGAGTGACCGAAAAAGAAGTATTAAAGGAGGTTCAGAAAGTTTTTGGAAAATTGGAGCAGGCAAAGAAAGACAAAAAATTAAAAGTCATTGAGAAACAAAATAAACCTGAAATACTAATTAAATTTAAAAAAACAGACCAGACGCATTTTGTGTTAGGAGTGCGTACATACGATTTGTTTAGTAAAAAAAATGATGTGCTTTCAGTTCTAGGAGGAGTCCTGGGAGGCGGGATGAGCTCGAGACTTTTCCAAAAATTACGGGAAGAAATGGGGGTGGCTTACTATGTCCGCGCTTATGATGATGCTTACACTGACCATGGTTTTTTCCAAATTTCTGCCGGGGTGGATAATAAAAGAATCGAGGAAGTTATTGAAGCGGTACTGAACGAATGCAGAAAATTAATGACAGAGCTTGTGAGTGAAGAAGAGTTAAATAAAGTGAAAGAATGTTTGATAGGCAATATGAAACTATCACTTGAATCAAGTGACGATATTGCAAATTTTTACGGCGGACAAGAACTTTTGAAGCGTGAAATAAAGAACGTGGAAGAAAAAGCAAAAGCTATCCGCAAAGTGACTGCCAAAGATATAAAAAAATTGGTGAACGAAATCTTCAAAAACGAAAAATTAAATCTCGCCCTGATTGGTCCGTTTGAAAAGAAGGCTGATTTTCAAAAAATCTTAAAATTCTAAAGGTTGGCAAAATTTATCTTCGAGTGTTATCATATAGCTATGTTCGGAGAAAATAATAAAAACTCTATTTCCATCTCAACCAGTACGATAGTCCGGGTAGTTTTGATTTTGTTTCTGGTTTATCTGATGTGGATATTGAAAGATTTGATTTTGGTTATTTTGACCTCTATCGTAATCGCTTCCTTTATCGAGTCTGCTGTCCCTAGTTTCAAGAAAATAAAAATTGGCAGAGTTTTTGCCGTAGTTATTATGTATGTTCTTTCTATCTCTTCTCTGGCTTTCATCTTCTATCTTTTTGCGCCACTTTTGATTACTGAAATTTATAACTTTGCAACGTTTATTTCACACTATGCTCCGGGGATAGATTTTCTGAATTATTTCAACAACGCGGCATTTTCCGGGGCAAAAGATGTTGTCAATAATTTATCGCACGGGATGTCTATTGGAAGTTTGCTCGAAACTTCTCGCGCGTTTATTACAAGTCTCTCGGATGGATTTTTTACAACGCTCTCTGTCGCTTTCGGAAGTATTTTCAACGTTGTTTTGATTGTAATAATTTCTTTTTATCTTTCGGTCCAAGAGCGGGGTATTGAGAATTTTTTACGGATTATCTTACCCATTAGACATGAAGAGTACGTGGTAGATTTGTGGAGTAGAACAAGAGTAAAAATTGGCCTTTGGATGAAGGGACAAATGCTCTTAGGAGTGCTCATTGCGATTTTAACTTATTTAGTTCTGTCCATTCTGGGCATTCAATACTCCCTTCTCTTGGCAATAATCGCTGGTATGATGGAGCTTATTCCTTACGGGATTTTGATTGCGCTTGTCCCTGCGGTATCGTTTTCATATTTGTCCGGTGGCATGTCTAGTGCTCTTTGGGTACTAGGTTCATATTTAATTATTCACATATTTGAAATTTATTTGTTTTCACCATTGGTGATAAAAAAAGTTACTGGGCTTTCTCCTCTTATTATTATTTTGGCAGTTTTGGTGGGAGTGGAACTTGGTGGTTTCTGGGGATTGATTCTGTCTATTCCCGGAGCTATGTTCTTTATGGAGATAATGAATGATCTTGAAAAGCACAAAGCTACTCTAAGAATAAAAAATGGATAAAAAAAGTTTTTACATTACCACTACTCTTCCTTACGTTAACGCACCGCTTCATATGGGGCATGCGCTTGAATTAGTGCGAGCAGATACGGTTGCTCGCTATAAAAAATTGACAGGGTATGATGTGTATTTTAATACTGGAACAGATGAACATGGAATGAAAATTTACGAGAAGGCGAAAGAAAAAGGAGTTCCGGTCCAAAAATTTATTGACGATGGTTTTGAAACATTCAAAGAACAGTTGCATATGTTTGGAGTGAGCGATGAAATTCATTTTGTTCGGACGACTGACCCGCATCACGAAGCTTCTGCTCAGGAATTTTGGAGCCGAGTGGAGAAAAATGGTTATATTTATAAAAAAAATTACGAAGCAAAGTATTGTGTTTCTTGTGAGAGCGAAAAAACTGATTCAGAATTGAATGAGAAAGGAGAATGTGTGTTGCATCCCGGGAAAACAGTCGAATTAATCAAAGAAGAAAATTATTTTTTTAAACTTTCGGCGTTTGGAGAAAAGTTGTTGGAATTTTACGAAAGAAATCCGAAGTTTATTGTGCCGGATTTTCGTTTTAATGAAATGAAAGCTTTTGTCAATAATGGTTTACAAGATTTTTCCATTTCCCGTTTGAAATCAAAAATGCCATGGGGGATAGAAGTGCCAGGTGATTCCAATCATGTTATGTATGTTTGGTTTGATGCTTTAGTAAATTATCTTTCGACCCTTGGTTGGCCTAATCAATTAGAAAATTTTGAAAAATATTGGATGCACGGCACCCCCACTCAATACTGTGGAAAGGATAATACCCGTTTTCAAGGGGTAATTTGGCAAGCGATGCTTATGGCGGCTGGTGTATCAAATTCGTATCAAATCGTGGTAGATGGCTTTATTACTGCTTCAGGTGGAGAAAAAATGTCTAAGTCTCTTGGCAACGTCGTAGATCCACGTGAAATAGTAAATGAATATGGCACCGACACACTTCGATACTTTTTGCTTCGAGAAGTATCGAGCTTTGAAGATAGCCCGTTCACCGTTGAAAGATTTAAAGATGCCTATAACGCAGGCCTTGCAAACGGCTTGGGTAATTTATCTTCTAGAATTTTGACACTGTCGGAAAAATATTTAGATTGTTTTGATTCGAAAAAAGAATTTATCCCTGTTCCACAAATACCTGAGTTTATGGATAATTTTAAAATTCAAAATGCTGTAAGTGCCATTTGGAATTTAATCGATGTCCTCGATAAGTATATTCAAGAAACCCAAGCATTCAAAATTATAAAAACAGATGAAAAACTAGGGAAGGAATTAATAAAAGAATATGTGGCCAGACTTTTTGATATAGCAAAAAGTCTCGAACCATTTCTCCCCGTAACAGCTGAAAAACTCCAAGAGTTGATACTTAAAAACAAAAAACCTGAATCCCCACTTTTTTTGAGAAAAGAATAATATGCCGAAATATATCGATATCCATTGTCACGTAAATTTTAAAGTCTTTGATGAGGACAGGGACGCGGTTATTCGTCGGGTGCTCGACAACGACACTTGGCTTATGAATGTGGGAACTCAGATAGACACTTCAAAAAAGGCGATAGAGCTTGCACATAAATATCCTGAAGGGGTATATGCCATCATCGGGCTCCATCCAATCCACACCGATAAATCATTCCATGATGAACAAGAACTTGGGGAAGGCGGGAAGGAATTTACTTCTCGAGGAGAAATTTTTGATAAGGAAGTTTATCGGGAATTACTGAAAGATCCGAAAGTGGTAGCGATTGGGGAATGTGGGCTCGACTATTTTCACTTGGATCCGGAGTCAATTGAAAAACAAAAAAAAGCTTTTATGGAACAGATTGAACTTTCAAGCGAGACAGGGAAGCCTCTAATGCTCCATATCCGCAATAACCCAGAAGACCAAAGTCGTAACCCGTATTCTGATACGTGTGAATTAATAAAAGATTTTCTTAAAACTCATCCAGAAAATGCCGGAGTAAAAGGAGTATCTCATTTTTTTGCCGGGGGGGTGGAAGATATGAAGAGATTTGTTGAGATGGGGATTTATGTTTCGTTTGCCGGACCAATTACTTTTAAGCCTAATCTCAAAATTGCCGATTATGTAAAAGTCATACAAGAAACTCCACTTGAGATGATTCTCACCGATACCGATTCTCCGTATGTGGCACCGATGCCGTACCGGGGGAAAAGAAACGAGCCGAGTTTTGTACGGGAGATCGTAAAAAAAATTGCCGAAATAAAAAATTTACCGGAGAGCGAAGTGGCAAGCGCTGTCGTTGCGAACGCAAAGAAACTCTTTGGAATTTAGAGTTACTTTTGTGATATAATCAGTATTATGCAATGGTTTTTTATTGCGCTTATAGCTCCGGTAGTGCACAGCATTGCGAATTTTGTGGACAAGATATTACTTTCGAAATACTTTCGCAATTTTAATTTATTTGTTTTCATCATCTATTCGGCAGTTACTTCTATAATCATGTTGCCGATTTTTCTTTTTTTGGGAGGAATAGAAGTTTTACAGATTTCCTCTAATAATATTTTTCTCTTGGTTGCGGCTGGGGTTTGCGAAGCGGTAGCTATATATTTTTATCTTTTTGCGCTATATCGGGAAGATGCTTCGGTTGTTGTCCCTTTTTTTCAACTAATTCCGGTTGTGAGCTTTATTCTAAGCCGACTTATTTTAAAGGAAACTCTTTCCGCTCAACAGATTATAGGTTCCATTGTGATTATTTTGGGAGCGGCTCTTTTGAGTGTTGAAATCGAAGAAGGAAAAAAAATTAAATTTAGACACTTTGTGATTTTGTCGATGATTATCATGGCTTTCCTCATGGCCATAAGTGGAGTCTTGTTTAAATTGGTGGCTCTTGGAAACAATTTCTGGCTTTCTAATTTTTGGGAAACCCTCGGATTTGCGTTGGTTGGTTGCTCCATTTTTATTTTTCGAAGAAAAGACAGAAAGTCATTTTTTTCTTCAATAAAAATACACAAATATAAAATTACCTTGGCAGTCCTCTTGAGTGAGTTTTTCACCTTGGGCGGTAACGTTTCTTTAAATTACGCGTTTTTATTAGCCCCGATTGCTCTAGTGCGGGTGGTAGAAGGGTATCAGCCCATATTTGTTTTAGTTTTTGGGATAATAATTACCAAGATGTTTCCCAGAATTCTTCAGGAAAAAATGGGCTGGAGAAACTTGATTCCAAAAATACTTGCTATTGTTATTGTTTTTATTGGAAGTTATTTTGTACTCAGGTGATTTGGAGGAGGCATAGGATTGTAGTATAATATAGATACAAGATTATGAATAAGAATGATAAACAGTCAAGGTATTTCTTTTTGACCATTTGTTTGATTTTTGTATTTGTTATTTTTTTTAGTTACTACACTTTTTTTATTAAAAATGATTATATCGTATCAAAACAAATTTCCTGCGACCCTGCAGTTGATTCGTGTTTTGTTTCGGACTGTAAATCGAATGATTCTACTTGTGATCCGAAAACTACTTATCTAAAAATTGAAGTTCCTTCAAAATTTGCTGGGACCGACTATGACAGCCTCTCTTGTATTAAAGATAGTACACTTTGTAAAATTATAACTTGTGATGATTCGACAGTAGTGTCCGGAGAAAAGTGTTTTAAATAGATTTCTAATTATGGATATATATACTCAAATTGAAAAAGCAGGGAGACTTATCCGAGATAGATGGGCAGATGAAAAATTACGTAAAGCGGTAGAAGAAAAATTGGAGGGAGATATTCCTGAAATTCTCAGAAAAGGACCTCATGGAATGATTTGGCGGCATATTGGTACTCCAGACGGTGAGTTTGAAAGATTTTTAGAATTATGTCAAAAAGCTGATTTAAACCCCCTTTGTCTGGAATATATTCATGACAAATTTGCTGCTAGGAATTTCACGAAACTTGGACTAGCTAAACTTTCATTTAAAAAAGGTTGCAATAAAAAATCTGAGACCCTTGTTGAAAAAGAAAAAATTATCGATTTTAAAGATGCAGAAAAGAAAAAAATGTGCGAATTAAAAACTCTTTGGGGAGAAAATTTGGTTGATTTTCACCATTCTTTTATGAAAGAGATGTTTCCAGGAATGGAAAGTAATATTGTTGACATTTCCGATTGGGTAAAAAGAAATGGTGGTGCTCCAAAAAATTATTACTTTCATATTTTGTCTTTAACTTTGTGTCACGTTGTCTTGTTTGATGACTTAGACTTACTTAAGTCGGAAGAGGATTTTGTAAAAGAAATTATTTTACCAGCTTTCCATGAAGTGGAAAATGAATTTGGGGTAAGACCCATTATTGTCAGGATATCGAAAGAAGGCGAGCAAGAGAAAGATCCTTATTGGTGTTCGTACTCCGAGAGAGCTAAGGAAATTGTAAATAACCATATTAAAAAATTTAAATGATAAATATATTTTCTTTTTTTATCAGAGACGCATATTGTTACAGTCAACTGATTGTCAATCAGATTTATGTTTCTATTCCACTTCTTCTGTATTCTCACTTGCCGACAGCGATTGTTAGTTTGGTAGTTGGTTCTTTTCTCCTATTAAAAAATAAAAAACTGGAGACGAAAATATTTTTCTTTTTAACCTTAACTTTCTTTTTGTTTACTTTGGGAGATTTGACCGAGTGGTTTGTATTTTTTGGAAGGGGAACCATAATTTTTGCGCGGTCAATCATAGAACTGGCTGATCCTGCACTTTTTGTTTTATCCTTATATTTTCTGTTTGTTTTGCTTAAAAAGAGAGATGTTGGTTTTCTTTATAAAATTATTTGGCTCGTGCCGATTGTGGCTTATGCAAGTACTTTAGTGTATTCCTATAGCAAAAATTTGATATCTTATAATTGGGATATCTGTGAAGTTTCCGAAAGTAGCATCGTAGCTACCTACGGATTTTACATGGATTTATTTTATTTGGTTTCGGGGGTGATCTTTGCAAGTTGGTCCGTCATTAGAGGGAAGGGCAACAGAAAAGAAATTTCTATCATCTCAGTCGGAATATGTTTGTTTATGGGTGTATTTTTCAGTATGGAATATATTTTTACCGGTTTCATTTTTGGAGGAGTTTTTAATTATAATTATTTCTTGTACGCTTTCTTTGGGATGCCAATTCTGATTATTTTTCTGGCTTACCTTATAATCAAATATAAAACATTCGAGACAAAACTTATTCCTTCTGAAATCTTTGTCATTGGAATATTCTCGCTTATCTTTTTTCAATACTTTTTCTTAGATAACACAGTGGCAATTATTTTGAATACAGTCTCTCTCATTTTCGCTACAGTATTGAGTGGCATATTGATTAGAAATGTCAAAAAAGAAATTAGGCAAGAAGAAGAGTTGTTGAAACTAACCATCGATTTGCAAAATGTTATCAGACAAAGAGAGAGTTTGATGCATCTCATCAATCACAAAGTGAAGGGTTCGTTTACTCGCACGAAATACATTTTTGCGGCCTTGCTCGACGGAATGTTTGGGGAGATTTCGCCTGAAGTGAAAAAGGTTTCCCAGACAGGACTTGATTCGGATGTTATGGGTATCCGGACGGTGGACCTCATTTTGAATGCGGCAAATTTGCAAAAAGGAACAATTAACTATGAGATGAAAGAGGTTGATTTGAAAAAAATAGTTCTTGATACTGCCGGAGAGAAAAAAGACGCTATCTCAAAAAAAGGATTGGAGCTTGAAACAAAAATAGAGGAAGGGGAGTATAAAGTGGTCGGGGATGCTTTTTGGCTGAAAGAAGTGGTAAATAACTTAATCGAAAATGCTTTAGACTACACCAAAGAAGGAAAAATAATGATTTGGTTAGAAAAAATACCCGCCAGCGCAGGCGGGGGAAACAAAATATTATTCAGCATAAAAGATACAGGAGTGGGCATAACAGAAGAAGACAAAAAAAATCTATTTACCGAAGGGGGGAGAGGGAAGGAATCAGTCAAAACAAACGTAAACTCGACCGGCTACGGACTATACTCTGTAAAACTGATCGTTGAAGCACATAAGGGGAAAGTTTGGGTGGAATCGGAGGGGGCGGGCTATGGTTCAGTATTCTATGTAGAATTTGACGCAATCTAAAAATTTTGCTAGTATGAAGCCTATGCAAGAAAAGGAAAATAAAGAAGAAAATTATTTGTCATTTGAGGAAGCGGAAGGAACTGACCCACGAGTATACGAGGTCGGATATCTTTTAGTACCAACCTTAAGTGAAGAAGAAACGCCAACTATTTACGGCAATTTAAAGGAATTGATAAGCACATTTGGAGGCCAGAGTATTTCGGATGAAATGCCAGTAATGATAAATTTGGCTTATTCAATGCAAAAAGTAATCCAAAACGTGCATCACAATTACGATACAGCTTACTTTGGTTGGATAAAATTCTTTATGGATCCGGAAAAAGTATTGGAACTTAAAAAGAAAATGGACTTGGACCCTACTATCGTCAGATTTTTGATTTTGAAAACAGTAAAAGAAAATACTATCGCTTCGAAGAGGTTTATTCAAAGAGAAGTTCCTCGCCGAAAGACTCCAACCTTAGGCGAAAAAGAAGAGGGCAAAGAAGAAGCGCCGATCAATAAAGAAGAAATCGACAAAGAAATCGATGCGATGGTAGCATAGTATTATAAAAATAATTATTAAACTATGTATTTAAACAAAGCAATTGTAATAGGAAACTTGACCCGTGATCCGGAAATCAGATCTCTTCCATCTGGAATAAAAATATGTTCATTTTCTTTAGCCACCAATCGTGTCTGGAAAGACAAGAATGGAGCAAGACAAGAGAACACGGATTATCACAATGTAGTAGTCTTCGGACGCCAAGCAGAGACAGTTGCCCAATATATGAAGAAAGGAAGTTCAATGTTAGTGGAGGGGAGAATGCAGACTAGGAGTTGGGATGACAAGACAAGTGGAGAGAAAAAATATCGCACCGAAATCGTCGCTGACCGTACCCAGTTTGGTCCAAAAGGAAACGGCGGACCGGCAAGCGGAGCCCCCGCAAGTAGTGCAAGTGCTCCAAAAGAAAATAAGTCCGAAGAATTGGATTCCATCGAGTATCCAGAAGAAGACATTAATCCGGAAGACATTCCATTTTAATTAATAAAAAATATATGAAACAAGATTACTTTTCAGCCAACAACATTAAATATATCGATTACAAGGATGTCTCAATCCTAAAGAAGTTTTTGAATCCGAACGGAAAAATTGTGAGTCACAAGCGTACCGGGGTTACTTCCAAGAATCAACGGAAGTTAGCTCTTGCTATTAAGCATGCTCGTTTTCTTGGCCTTCTGCCATTCGTAGCCAGATAAATAAATTTAAACTAAAAAAATCCCCGATTGGGGATTTTTTTGTTAATCCTTATTTAGGCTCGTTCGACGTATTCGCCGGTTTCAGTGTTGAGACGGATAGTGTCACCTTCGGTGATGAACATTGGGGTGGATAAAGTAGTTCCGTTTTCAAGAGTAATAGTTTTGTTTCCACTTTTGGAAGTGTCTCCCCGAACAGCCGGCGGAGCTTCTTTTACTTTGAATTCCATTTTGATTGGTAGCTTGAGACCAATAGTTTTTTCTTCATCATCATCATTGGTCCAGATCAAAGCTGCGACAGTTTCATTTGCTTTTAAAAATTTGGCTGTATTCCCGAGCAGATTTTCATCAAGTTTGAAACGGTCAGCTGGATTGGTGGGATTACAAAACCAAAATTCACCCTTATTTTGATATAAAAATTTAACATCTCTTTTTTCAATATCAGCTTCATCGGCCTTATCTGAAACGTGATAGGTAGCAGGAAATACCTTCCCAGACATCAAACTTCTGAGCTTGACCTGGTTTTGAGGTTTTCGTTGCTGGGTCCGGGCCACGTGAGAGTCAATGACTTCACACGGTTCGTCGTCGTGTAATATTATTTTTCCACTTCTTATTTCACTATATTCTAATGTAGCCATATTTTGATATTACCAGAAAAAATATTTAGAGGCAAATCATATATAAAAACAAAAGAAACACCTTTTTAAAAGGTGTTTCTTTTGTTAAAAGTTAAATCTCTTCGGCAAATTTCTTTTTTATTTCTTTCAAGATTTGCTCGGTGACTTTTGGGTTTTCTTTTAGGAAGGTTCGGGTGGAATCATAGCCTCGGCCCAAGGTTATCTTTTCTTTTGCGTCACCTTTGGGACTATAGTTATAAGAGTTTCCACTTTTTTCAAGAATGTTGAATTTCTCACCGAGCGCGATTATTTCACCTTCCCTGGAAATACCTTCATTGTAGATGATATCAAATTCCGTCTGCTTGAATGGAGCGGCCACTTTATTTTTGACTACTTTTACTCGAGTGCGGGAACCCACCACTTCTTCTCCCTTTTTAATTTGAGCGATTTTTCTTATATCAAGACGGATAGAAGTGTAAAATTTCAAAGCTTTTCCTCCCGGAGTAGTTTCCGGATTGCCGAACATTACTCCGATTTGCATGCGGATTTGGTTGATAAAAATGACAAGAGTTTTTGATTTAGCAACTATGGCAGTGAGCTTGCGAAGCGCTTGAGACATAAGTCTTGCCTGTTTTCCGACGTGGTATGCTCCCATATCACCTTCGATTTCATCTTTTGGAGTAAGCGCAGCGACTGAGTCAACGACGATGACGTCAATTTTCCCAGTGCGCACTAAACTCTCGACGATCTCAAGTGCTTGTTCGCCTGTATCTGGTTGAGAAATAAGTAAATCATTTATTTTCACTCCGAGCCTCTTGGTATATTCCGGATCCATGGCATGTTCCGCATCAATATAAGCACAAATGCCGCCGAGCTTTTGGGCTTCGGCTACGATGTGGGAAGCCAAGGTTGTCTTTCCGGAAGATTCCGGTCCAAAAATTTCAATGATCCGTCCTCGGGGGACACCTCCGACGCCGAGTGCCATATCAAGACCAAGGGATCCGGTAGGGATTACATTCAAATCAACTCTCGGAGTATCTCCCATTTTCATAATTGATCCTTCGCCAAATTTTGTTTGGATTGCTTTCAAAGTGTCATCGAGCAAGGTTGTTCCAATGGCTCCTTTTTCGGCTTTTTCTTTTTTCTTTTGCATAGTCTATTATTGTGCGGCGGGGTTGTCCTCCGCAACGTATATTAATTTATAATTCTTTTCATCAAGGTGTCCAAATTTATCTTCGGCCTTGATATTAACTAGATTATAACCCAAAGAAAGAATAATTGTCTCGTCAAAATTACCGGCTTCGTCAATGGAGATTTCTCGTCCATCGAGGGTTAACTTTATTGCATTTTTGGCAACTCCGGTAACTTTCAAGATACTGCCGGAGACTTTCATATTGTCTACGAGGTCGACGTTCTTTATTTTTACTCCGAAAATCAAATCTTTTGAATTAAAAAAAGCAAAAGTGGTGATAATGATAAAAAGAATCGAAACTAAAAACATCTTGAGTATTTTTTTTGTGTCTTGCCTCATAAGATATTTTCACCAGTTTCCGTTCGGTTGATCTTTTCCAAGACTTCTCTCGGCTTTGCTCCGTCTCCGGGGCCGATTACTCCACGTTCTTCTAAGATATCCATCAGTCGAGCGGCTCGGGCATAACCCAACTTTAGTTTTCTTTGCAAGTAGGAAGTGGAAGCTTTTCCGGCCTCAATGACACATTGTCTGGCGTCTTCATACAATTCATCGTCCTCTTCATCACCATCGAGAGTACTTTCAAAAATACTTTTATCGGCGGAGATGGAGCCACTTGAAAGGGATATTTCTTCCATAACTTCATCTCGGTAAGTATCAGCTAAATATTTTACCACCTTCTTCACTTCTGTTTCTGAAACGTAAGCAGACTGCAATCGCTCCGGCTGAGCGTCGCCTGAAGAATAAAGCATATCTCCAGCGCCAAGCAGCTTTTCCGCCCCACCGGCGTCAAGGATTGTTCGGGAGTCGATTTGAGAAGACACCTTAAGAGCAATTCTGGCTGGGATATTTGCTTTAATGAGCCCGGTAATAACATTTACTTCCGGCCGCTGAGTTGAAAGAACCAAGTGGATACCAACTGCTCTAGACATTTGAGCGAGTCGAACAATAGCAGACTCAAGTTCTCGTGGGTAAGTACTCATAATATCGGCAAGTTCGTCAATAACGATCACAATATAAGGCATTCGGTCGACAGATACTTCCGTTTCGGCTCCATCTTCCGCTTTCTTGGTTCTCTTTGGGGTTTTTCCGAGTACGTTCGTGTGGTAAGACTCGACGTTCTGCAGGGATTCCGCTTCTAAAATATCGTAGCGACGGTCCATTTCCTTCGCGGCCCATTTCAAGGCCAGGATTGTTTTTTTGGCGTCGGTAATTACCGGAGTAAGCAAATGAGGGATTTTGTTGTACATCGTGAGCTCCACTCGCTTTGGATCAATCAAAATAAACTTTAAATCATCCGGACCGTTCCGATACAAGAGGGAAGTGATCATCGAGTGGATGGTGACAGATTTTCCGGAACCGGTTGTTCCGGCGACCAAACAGTGAGGCATCTTCGCCAAATTTCCGAACATCGCTTTTCCGGAAATTCCTCGGCCAAGAGCGATGGTGAGAACTTTTGTTGAATGACTAAACTTTTCATCGGAGAGCATTGTGGCGAGCCCAACGATTGATTTTGATTTATTCGGAATTTCGATTCCGACCAAAGATTTTCCTGGGATAGGGGCTTCGATTCGGATCGGGTGGGCAGCGAGCGCAAGGGACAAATCATTTTGCAGTCCAACGATCCGAGAAAGTTTCATTCCTTCCGCTGGCTTGAGAGCGTAACGGGTGACGGTTGGTCCGATGGTTATTTCATCCATCTCAACTTCTATTCCAAAGTTGGCCAAAGTTCTTTTAATAATATTTGCGTTTGCTTTGATGTCTCCTGTGTTTGGTTTCCCCTGATCTTCTTCAAGGAGAGAAAGCGGAGGAGGGATGTAGTCGGAAACAAGACCGCCGCGTCTTTTTTTGATTGGAATTTCTTCTTCCTCTTCACTAACTTCTTCTTTTTTATTTACTCCCAAGGCTTTCTTTATTTTATCTCCCGTGCTTTCTTTTTTCTCTTTATTTTCCTCAATCGCTTCCGGGATTTCTTCTGTTGTTTCTACTTCTTCCTCTTCTTGATCTTGGGCAGGTTTTTTTCGAAGCATTGCCCAAAGTTTTGTGAAGAATGGAATGAGAGCCGGCTTGGCATCAAACATCACTAAAATAGAAATTATTAAAATTGCTCCGAGGAAAATAACACTGGCGTAGAGATCAAAAAGATACACGAATGGGATAGATAAAATTTTTCCTAAAAATCCACCGGAGTTGTTTGAAGCGATGTTGATTATTCCCAAACTTGAGAGCAAAAAAAGAAAGGAACTGATCGTGCGGGTAAATCCGATATTTGGTCGTTCCGATTTTACAAAAGATGATCCGATTAAAACAAAAAGAATCGGTAATAAGATATAGCCAATTCCCAGCATATAAGAAAAAAAATCTTTAAACATTTTTCCGGCTGGGCCAGCGATGTCGAAGTAGGCCATCAAAAGAAAGAGAGCTAAAACAAAAAATATTACTGCTAGAATTCCATGTTTTGTTTCTGTTTTTAATTTACTTCCACCGGAAGATTTTCCATTACTTTTATTTTTTTTAGTTTGATTCTTTTCGTTTTTTGCCATTTAGGTATTTTAACATAAAAATGAAATTTTTTTTTAATAAAAAAAAGGTGTTACTCTCTAGAGTACGAATTTTTTTAAACTTAAAAAATTCTTAAGTTCTCGGTTCGTCAGCTTTGAAACTCCCTAAAAACAATACCTCTTTTTTGTTATTTCTGTCCTTTTATCTGTTGACATGCTATGTCTTTTATATATAATGGACAGCATGTTGGGTGAAACTAAAAGTCAGGGAAACGAAGTAAAAGACACAAATTTGTCTGTCTCTTCTGAAGAGGTTCGAGGAGCTGTCTTTCTGTCTTACAGTAAGACGAACAAGCTTATAACTGCCTTGTATATGGTAACGGACATAATGGACAAAGAAGAACCTCTCCGCAACAAACTTCGAGCCTTGGGAGTGGAAATCATCTCGGACATTGGACGCTTGTCCTATCGGACAAATGCTATCTATCACAAAGTAGAAGCCTGCGTTAGTGAAGTTTTGTCCTTTTTAGAAATTGCATCTGGGATAGGACTAATCTCACAGATGAACTCCAGCATTTTAAAAAATGAGTTTTTTGAATTAAAGAAATCTGTGATTGAATCTACTCCACAAGTACCGGAGAATGATCCCAAATGGCTTACTGGATTATTGACAGAAGAAGAAGGTTTAGCGAGAGACAACAATGGAAGAAGTTTGATGACTTTTTTAGGAGGAAATCTTCCTGGAAGAAGTTTTTCTAAAGGACAATCAAGTACTCGAATCGGTGTTCAGAAAGGCGGAACATTATTGCATGCCCTGAGCAAAGTCGAGGGAAAAGTTTTGTCCGATAGGGTGTCAGATCTATCACGGACAAAGCCAGCAACTTCAATCTCCCATATTAACGAAGGGACAAAAAACCACAGACGAGAAGAGATACTTTCAACCATAAAGGACAAAAAAAATAGCTCAATAAATTTTGATGGAGCAAGTATAAAGGACATAGCTTTGGCTCTCCAAAGTAAGGGTAAAGAGACAGGAGAAAAGACTCTCCAGCGGGAACTCGTGGCGATGGTCCGAGATGGTGTCCTTAAGAAAAAAGGAGAGAAAAGATGGAGCAAGTACTCTCTAAAATAAAGACCGTATTCTCAGGTTGCTTTTTACTCAATTATATGTAATAATCCTATATGTGATACGTCGTATCTATTGGATAGATATGAGGTTATCCACATAATATATTGCCGTATTTTACGACTCTATATTATAATGATATTATGTTTGTGGGAGAGTTAGGTGTCTATCGAGAGGTAGATGCTTTACTTGCATCACAGGCATAAAACCGCGTTCATTTTCGTTCACGATTTCGTCGAAAAAATCTTGAAGGAAAATTGGCTAGGTCATTGAAAACAAAATAGCTTTATCCTGATCGGAATTTATTCTGAGTTGGATAAACATGTGTTTTCAATTTAGTTTATATCTGTTCGTTATCATTTCGAAACCTCATTATTAGTGTTTATTAATTATTGGTGGAGAAAGATAATGATAGAAAAAATTATGTGCTTTTAGTTTTGTCGAAACTAATTAATGGCATATAAAAACTCGCATCCATATTTTTTATCTCTTCTTAAAAGAGGATAGATGAGGAATTAGTAAGCGAGCATTAGAATATATTATGAGTAATTTATTAAAATCAAAATTCATTCTTGGATTTGTGGTTGTTGCTATGGTACTCGTTGGCGTTTCATTTGCGAAAGCCGACAATACTTGCACACTTACAATGACCTTGAAACAAGGAATGAGAAATGCTGATGTTTCATGTCTTCAAGCAAAGCTTGGAGTAACTCCAGCAACCGGATATTTTGGCTCAATCACAAAAGCTAAAGTTATGGCTTTTCAAGCAAGTCAAGTTCCTGCATTAACAGCTGATGGCGTTGTTGGTCCTATGACCCGAGCTGCTATCAACGGAACTGCAGTAGCAGTAACCGGAAATTGTCCAGCAGGATATGTTTCCACAACTCCAGTTGCTCCAACTTTCGCAGCATGCGTAGTTGCAACTCCAGCTCAAGGTTCATGTCCAGCCGGATATGTCGCAGTAACTCCAGTTGCTCCAACTTTCGCAGCATGCGCACTTGGAACTGGAACACCTGCAAGTACTGGAACTAACGGATACTTAGCTGACGAAAATCTAGATTCAACAGGTCGTGTTTCAACAGCTTATGAATCAGAAACCGATCAAGTAGTTGCTGGTATTCGTTTGACCGCCAGACTAGCTGATCAGACAGTTAATCGCGTTCGTGTCACTTTCTTAAATGCTGACACAACAGGTTCTTCAACAAATCTTTCAAAGTATATTACCGGCGCTACTCTATGGCTAGGTTCAACCAAACTTGCAACCATGCCAGTATCAATGGCTGACCGCAATACTTCAACTGATTTGTACACTTTCAACTTTGCAGGTTTAAATTCAGTAATTGCAAAAGACCAAATCGGTCGTTTCTATGTTACTGTTGATGTAGCCAGTTCAATTGATACTGGAAACTCAGCCGCAAATTGGACAGTTTCATTTGTCGCTGGAGGAATCAGTGCAACATCACCAGATGGTTCATATGACACTTACCCAGGAAGTCCAATTGCTCAGACAGGATTACAATTTGGAAAATTCTCAGCTAATGGCGTAAAAGCTACAGTTGGTATTTCTTCAACTAATCCAGCTGCATCTACCCTAGCAGTAAGTTCTACTTCTGCAACTAATGGAGTAGAATTACTAAGATTTACAGTTAAAGCTACAAACTCTGATTTAACTCTTAGAAAAGTTCCTATTCAAATTACAAAAGGAACAGCTGCAATTGGTAACATCATCAATACATTGTACTTGTACAGTGGAACAAATGTGATGCAATCAGTTGATGGTTCATCTGGCGTTACTGGTGTTGGTGGAATAGTATCACCTACATACAGATACACCTTTGACAATTTGGCATCTCCTTACAACGTAATTCCGGCAGGAACAACTGCAGAATTTGTAGTAAAGGCTGATCTTAAAGCAGAAAGCACAGGAGTGTATGCTGATGGAGAAACTCTTACAACATCCCTTACTTATGCTGATTTCGCAGCTCCAGCATATTTCAGTGTACAAGATGTCAATGGTGATCAACTACCTACAACTAGCTCATACCGAGTTGGTTCGGCTATTGGAAATATCATGACCTTGCGTGCATCTGGTGTTAACGTAGCTATGACTCAAGCTGCTCCTACTACCACTTCCAATACAGGAGGTCTAGTAACTACTGCAACTTGGAACATTCCAGTTACTGTTACTTCATTCGGAAGTGATCTTTATACTGGTACAACTTCATTGCTTACAGCAGCTGACGGCGCAGCCTTCGAATATGTTATTGAAGATTCATCAAATGTCTCAATCGCTACTGGAGTTTCCAGTGCAGCCTTGTCAACATCTGATGCTTCAACTGTTGGTTCAGGTTACTTGCTAAATAGTGATAGTGCTAAACACTTTACTGTTTCAGTTACCTTGACAAAAGGAACCGCAGCAGCAGGTTACTACCATGTTCGCTTGACCAAGGTTCGAACTTACACCACTAGTGCAATAACTACTGGAGCAAATCAAGACCTTGTTCCTACTCAAAGCTTCCGAACTTTGCCTGCAA
Source organism: uncultured bacterium (assembly GCA_903869825.1). Lineage (GTDB taxonomy): Bacteria > Patescibacteriota > Minisyncoccia > Phycocordibacterales > UBA9973 > UBA9973. The sequence continues at coordinate 7,569 of CAIQAL010000016.1, read as the reverse complement.
ACATTCAGGCCTAAGCTTTTGAAACTTCTGGTCTAATACGCCTTACAAAGTATTGCAAAAAAACCACCCTTTCGCGGGTGGTTTTTTGTTTTTCGGTAGGGTTAAATATGTAGAAATAATTGTTGCAATATATATTATATATGTTATAATATAGTGTTATGACTCCGTTTCAAGCTATTATTTTTATGATATTTTTTCTACCCTTACTTATGATTAAGGCGGCCTTAGCGATGATATCTGAAGCGACGGAAGATCTTGATTGGAACAAATGGCTTTGGCGTACCCCGAACATCTTGCTTGGAATACTTATTTTTACTTTCATTGTTTTGTGGCTGGAAGGATATCATTAAATCTGCTATACTTGAAGTAGGATGTATTCAAAACACTTTATCAAAACACTATTAATATTTACCGGGATGATAGCTGTAGGGCTTTTGGGTGTCTACCTCATAAATTATTTTGATAAAGATGGAGAAATAAAGACTCAGACTGCCAATGTTGCAAAATAGGTTAAGTATGTTATACTTCTAATACCGCAAAGAAAGTAGGTTTCCCCGCCTTTGGTGGGTAGTAAAAATTTCCCTATTTAGTGGGTCGACTGCCGATGAGGCAGAAAATCTTGCGGCGAAAGCCGTTTTTTTTATTGAAAAATAAAAACAGAAAATCAATTATGTTATTAAAATCAAAAAAGGAAGAAATGATAAAAGGTTTTGAAGAAACCATCAAGGGCTCGGAGTCCGTTGTTTTTGTCAATTTCCATGGAATGAAAGTCTCTGAAGAAACAATGCTTCGTCGCGAACTTCGAAATAGTGGAGTTGGCTACAAAATCGGAAGAAAAACATTGATTGCTCGAGCCTTGAAAGGAAAAGCGGAAGGCGAATTACCGGAGCTTTCCGGAGAAGTCGCAATGGCTTTTTCCAAAGACCAGACAGCGAGTGCCAGAGAAGTTTATAATTTCCAAAAAGCCCATAAAAGTCCGCTCGTTATTTTAGGCGGAATCTTTCAAGGGAAATTTATTGGAGGAGCCGGGATGATGGAGATTGCTACAATCCCATCACGAGAAGTTTTGCTTTCAAAAATTGCATACTTACTCAAATCTCCTATGCAACGTTTGGCCTTAGCGGTGAATGAAGTCGCAAAACAAAAATAATTATTAGTTTAAATTAAAAAATATTATGTCAAAATTCGATGCATTTATGAAAGACCTTGAGAGCGCATCAGTTATAGAACTGAACGATCTCGTAAAGGCGATAGAAGAAAAATTTGGAGTTTCCGCCGCTGCTGTCGCAGCCGTTGGGCCAGCTGCTGGAGCAGAAGCAGTAGAAGAAAAAGATTCCTTTACCGTTGTCTTGGCTAATGCCGGAGAACAAAAGATTGCTGTGATGAAAGTCGTGAAAGAAGTACTCGGTCTTGGGCTGAAAGATGCCAAGGACTTGGTAGACGGTGCTCCAGCCACTTTGAAAGAAGGATTGAAGAAAGCCGAAGCGGAAGATTTGAAAAAGAAGATCGAAGATGCCGGTGGAAAAGTAGAATTGAAATAATAAAAGAAAAAACTCCCTTTCGGGAGTTTTTTCTTTTTACTAGATAAATGATATAGTAAGAATATATGCAGAAAGTCGCTTTTATCTCGGTTTACAATAAAGAAGGAATAGATAAGTTCGCAAAAGAATTGGTCACTTTAGGTTGGAAAATAATATCTTCTTCGGGCACAGCCAAATTTTTACGCGAAAATAATATTCTTTGCACTGATTTAACTGATTTAGTCGGTGCCCCGATTCTCGGACATCGAGTAGTGTCCTTGTCTCGGGAGTTTTATGCTGCACTTTTAGCCAGGCCGGAAAATACGGAAGACATGGCAGAACTTAAGAAATTAAATTTAGAAGTGATTTCACTCGTCGCTTGCGATATGTATCCACTCGAAGAAGAAATAAAAAAAGAAGGAGCGACAATAGAGTCCGTAATTGAAAAAACAGACATTGGTGGACCGACAATGCTTAGAGCAGCCGCAAAAGGCGGACGAATTGTAATTTGCGATACAGAAGATAGAACAAGAGTGATCGATTGGTTGAAGAGTGGAATGCCGGGCGAGATTTCGTTTAAAAGAATCTTGGCTGCGAAAGCGGAATATGCGGTAGCAAAATATGCGCTCGCCTCTTCAGAATATTTAAGCGGGAGGGAAGTGAAGGGAATTTTTGGAGAAAAAAGTTCCGAATGCACTTACGGAGAAAATGCTTACCAAACTCCTTCCTATTTATATCAAACAAGCAGTAGCGATCTTGCTCCTGATAAATTTAAACTTCTAACCGAAACGCCTCTTTCTTATAATAATTTTTGTGATCGGGATAAAATAATTCAAACCCTCACTCACATTTGTGCCGGCTATGAGTTAAATTTTAAAAAGAATATGCCCTGTGTAGCAATTGCGGTGAAACACGGTAATGCCTGCGGAGTAGGGATGGCAGAAGATAAAATGAAAGCACTCGAGCGGATGATTGAAGGGGATGTCCGAGCAATCCATGGGGGCTCTATTTTTACAAATTTTCCGATAGGAGAAAAAGAAGCGGAAGCGTTGATTCATTTCCAAATGGCGCCGGATGGTCGCCGATTACTCGATACGGTGACCGCGCCTGCTTTTAGTTCGGAAGCAGTTGAAATTTTAGCCAGGAAAAAAGGGAAATGCCGAATAGTGGTGAATGAAAATTTAGGAAAACTAGCACCTGGTATGCTTGATCTGAGTGAAAGGGTTAGATATGTTCGAGATGGATTTCTAACTCAACCGAATTATACTTTTGTTCCAGATTTTAAAGAAGCAAGAATTGAAACGACAAATTCCGATAATAAATTATCCGACTCGACGATGCTTGATTTGATTTTAGCCTGGGCTATCGGTTCCACTGGGAACTCAAATACTATCAGTATTGTTCGAGATGGGAAATTGCTCGGAAACGGAGTGGGACAACAAGACCGAGTGGGAGCAGCAAAGCTTGCCATTTCTAGGGCGGACGACGCAGCGCACTCTTTGGACGAAAAGGCTTCCTCGGCTGATTTGTCCGGAGCGGTAGTATATAGTGATAGTTTTTTTCCTTTTTCGGATGGCCCCAAAACGTTGATTGATCGAGGAATTAAAACGATATTTGCCACTTCTGGCTCGGTGAATGACGGGATTGTGATAGATTTTTGTAAAAATGAAGGAGCAACTCTAGTTCTTTTCCCTGATAAAATAGCTCGAGGTTTTGCTTGGCATTAAAAGTAAAAAATATATTTATATGAATAAAAATGATCCAATGTTTGCAATTTCGCCGCTCGACGGGCGATATCAAGAAAAAATAAATGATTTCGGCTTGATTTTTAGCGAGTTTGGACTGATGAAATATCGACTCTTGGTGGAAGTGAAATTTTTCTTGGCACTTTCCAGTGTTGGAATTTTGCCTGGAAAGTTGTCCAAAAAGGAAATCGGATACCTCGAATCGCTGGCGGAAAATTTTTCCGCGCAAGATTTTGAAAAAATAAAAACCCTTGAAAGGGTAACCAATCATGACGTAAAAGCGGTGGAGTATTTTTTGAAAGAAAAAATGGCAGAAAATAAAATGAAGTCCACTGTCGAATACGTTCACTTGGGGAGAACTTCGGAAGACATCAATAATTTAGCCCACGCTTTTGCCTTGCGAGATGGGCTTCAAATTTTATCGGCAAAATATCGAGAAGTAGAAAATGCCATCGCGGAGCTGGCACAGAAAAATAAGAAAACTTCGATGTTGGCTCTTACTCATGGGCAACCAGCCAGCCCGACCACTTTTGGCTGGGAGATGAATGTATTTTCTAATCGTCTAAAAAAAGGTTTAAAAATGCTTGAAAAATTTGAATTAGCCGTTAAATTAAATGGGGCAACTGGAGGAGATAGTGCCCTGTATGCCGCTTACCCGAAAGTTGCCTGGAGAAAATTCTCAAACGATTTGATTACTAGTTTTAATAAAAGTGAAGTGGGCTTGAAATTTGCTAATAATCCTTTTACCACTCAAATCGAACCGCATGATACTTACCGGGAACTTTTTGATATTATTCGCGGATTAAACTTGGTTCTGATTGATTTTAATCAAGATATTTGGAGTTATATTTCACGTGGAGTGATAGTGCAAATCCCGAAAGCAGGAGAAGTGGGTTCTTCGGCGATGCCGCAAAAAGTTAATCCGATAAATTTTGAAAATTCCGAAGGAAATCTTGGGCTAGCAAATTCTCTCTGTGAATTTTTTGGTAGAAAACTTACCATCTCAAGACTACAACGCGACTTGTCTGATTCGACGGTGGAGCGTAATTTTGGTTTGGTTTTTGGTCATTCAAAAGTGGCGCTTACTTATATCTTGATGGGATTAGGACGAATAAATGTGGATGAAATGGAAATGAGAAAAGAACTAGGAGACCATTGGGAAGTTGTCTCCGAAGCTTACCAGGTTATCCTTCGAAGTGCCGGGGTGCCGGAAGGTTATGAACTTCTAAAAGAGTTCACTCGAGGGAAGGTGGTAGATAAAGAGGCAATGCATTCTTTTATCGACCAAATTGCTGAAAAACATAATGTTTCCAAGGAAATTATAATAAGGCTTAAAAAAATCACTCCCGAAAATTACATTGGAAATAGGAACTTTTGATTGATTTTCAATAGCAAAAATTCCTTGCCTTTTTATTAATAAAGCGATATAACATATGTATGGAAATTCTAGGTAAAATATTGGGAAGCCAGGCTAGAGTAAAGATAATGAGGCTCTTTTTGCTAAATCCCACCATCGGTTTTACCAGCCAAGAAGTTGAAAAACGAAGTCGAGTAAATAAAGCTCTCGTAAATAAAGAGCTCAAATTATTGTCTTCTATTAATTTCACAAAAAAACGAAACCAGGACTGGTACTTTAATACTGCTTTCAAATATGCGACTGAAGTCGAAGATCTTTTGATAAATTCAGATTCACTGGACAAAAATATCATTCTCGAGACTTTCAAAAAAGTCGGGAAAATCAAGCTTTTGGTTGTTTCCGGTATTTTTATTAAGGAAAAGGATTCCAGGGTGGATTTGTTGATTGTTGGAGACAAATTGCGTAAGAGTAAGATCGAAGATGGAATGCGAAAACTTGAGGCAGAAATCGGGGCGGAGCTTACTTATTCTGTCTTTGAAACGAAAGAGTTTATCTATAGAATAAATATGTATGACAAGCTAGTTCGGGATATCCTTGATTTTCCCCATGATGTCATTTTAGAGACTAAAGAGTTATCCACACAAACCTTAAAAAAGGCTTAATAAAATTGCTATAATATAATTATTGAACTTTATAAGGTCGAAACTTAGAAGTTTTTATTATTAATAGATTTATTATTATATGAACAATATTTGGTTTACTTGGGGTGATGTTTTTAATACTTCACTTCAAAGTCTATGGTGGGGCTTTATTCAATTCGCACCAAAATTGATAATCGCAATTGTATTTTTTATTGTTGGTTGGGTACTTGGATCTCTTGTGGCAAAAGCATTCGAACAAGTTTTTGCTTCTCTTAAGATCGACAAACTTTTCCAGTCGATCAAGTTGGATGACTTCCTGCACCGAGCAGGGCTCAATTTGAATACCGGATATTTTATTGGACAAGTTGTCCGATGGTTTATCATCATCGTATTCTTATTGCCATCCCTAAATTTGGTTGGTTTGGATTACATTTCTGGATTCTTGCAGACTGATGTATTGGGATTTTTACCTCGAGTTATCGTCGCTGCAATGATCTTAATTATTGCTACTATCGTGGCTGATGCAATTTCTAAGGCAATTACCGCTGGAGCAAAAACAATGAATCTCCGTTCAGCAAATATGCTTGGAGCAATCGCCAAATATGCCGTTTGGGTATTTGCCTTTATTGTTGCTTTCGGACAACTTGGAATTGCCGCAGCTTATATGCAAATTCTTTTTGCCGGAATCATTGGAATGTTTGCTGTAGCTGGAGCTTTGGCTTTCGGACTAGGGGGAAAAGATGCGGCAGCACGTTGGATTTCAAAATTGGGAGAAGAAATGTCGCACCGACAATAATCTCATTAGTTAAAGATTAAAAATAAAAATGCCCGAGAGGGCATTTTTATTTTTCAGTCTAGTTAATTTCGATGGAACCTAAATCAATCAGAGTATCGTTTTGGATAACAATGGTTTTACCGCCCTTTTTATACATATAGGAACGCTGGATCCCGTTTTCTGTTTGAACATCTCCGTGATAAAACGTTTTTCCGTTAATGAGGGTTGTACTAGCGAAAAATTCAGGACGGAAATTATTTGGCAAGGTTCCCGGATAAAAATGAATAGAGTTGTATTTGTCAGTGCTGCTTATTTCTACATAAGAGCCGCCACCAGAGAGTGTTCCAGATGTGATTTTTGCGCTGGAATCATAATTGAAGGAAAATCCGGTTCCTTGATAAATTATTTGACTTGCCCTTGCACTTTTAAGATCGTTTGGAGACATCATTGTAGCACTAGGAGCAGAAATAGTTGAAGCAGACATTTTGGCATTAGCGCCAGTTTTGGTATCAGTAGGAATTGAATTTTCTGTCGTTGACCCGGTATTGTTTAAATTATTTGGCAGAGCTTTTTGATTAAAATTGGAAGCTCGAAAAGAATTATTGTCACTTATTCCTCCTTTGTTTATCATTGCGACCCTTCCATTTTCCAAACTTTGTTTTTGAAAATAAGTATAAGATGCTCCACCAAAGAAAATAAGAAGAAGGCAAAAAGCCAGGGAATAAGACAAATTGTGTCGAGTAAATACAGAGATAAAAGAATAAGGGCTTTTGATTGGGGGTTTGGCTATGAGGGGAGTGTTTAAGATATTTTGAAATACTTGGCTCTTCTCTTCAGGAGTCATTGTTATTTTTTTTAAATTTTCGATTCCTATTTTTTCGTTTTCCATAAATTTATTATGTATTATAACCCGTATTTTTTCTTAGTTCTTCTAAACCGCGGTTTATTCGGACTGAAGCAGCGTTGGCAGAAATATCCAATATCTTGCCTATTTCTTCTGGGGACAAATCTTCCACAAAACGCAAATAGACAGGTTCACGGTAGGTAGGGGACAGGGAATTGATTTTATTCAAGACAAATCTTCCTTCGGCCCCAAATTCCACATTTCCTTTTTCATCCGGGAGGTCAAAAGAAGTATTGTCATCACCCAACATTTTGTCGAGCGATAGTGATTTCTTTTTTCGATAATAATCAATGATCAAATGATGGGCAACAGTAAACAAAAATGCGCGATTGTTTTTTAGTTCTGTTTCTTCAAGCAATGTTTGCCACAAACGCAAGAAAGTTTCTTGGGTTATGTCCAGTGCTTGTTCCCGGTTTGATACTCGAACCAAACAAAATCGGAATATTCCATCCGAATGTAAAGCGTATATTTTTTTGAATGTATAATTAATATTATCTTCCATATAATGAGACGTATCGGCTCACTCTTTCTTACTTTGCCTTTATCTATTAGCTAATAATACAATAAAAAGTGCGATATAACCAATATAACCAGTTGTAAGAATTATTAGGGTTCGAACGTCTACTT